>CAZOUJ010000034.1:0-11899 GCA_964582955.1 uncultured bacterium | reverse complement strand
ATCATGGATTGTAGTCTACCCAAATTGATTTAATTTTTTGACAGCATTCTTTATCTGTCTGCGTTTATCATTCCTATTATTGGTAGGAATAAAATTTTTTATCAGATCCATGGCATTATCAATTAATATTCCAGTAGGATTACCATTCCTGTCATGTATGATTTTACCTCCTTTAGGATCTTTCGTATTTTGGTCTATACCGCAAATGGATAGCACTTTTGAATTTACCCAGGCAGCGTGTCCATCTATTCTACGCAAATAGACTGGTTGATCGACTGCTACCTTATCGAGCATTCCTTTAGTGGGATATTGTATTTCTTTCCAATCATTTTGGTCCCATCCTCGGCCTAATATCCATCGCCCAGTTCCATCATAAGCTTTAGCAACAATTCGGGTGATTTCTACAACACTTTTGGTCCCTACTAAATCAAGTATTTCCATTGACTTTCCATATCCAACCAGGTGCATATGTGCATCCGTAAAACCAGGATATACCACACCCCTTTTCAGGTCGACACTTATATCACCTGCCAAATCTTTACCAATAGAAATTATTTTCCCATCAGTGCAGGTCAATGAATTTGCTGCTGGGAAAGAAGGTATAACGCAATTATAAAATACGGTTACCTTGTTTTGATTACATCCGATCATAAATATAATTGAAATTGCAACATATAACTTTTTTACAAAAGCTCCATTTTTCATTGATTTATTATAGAAAAATTATATGATTGTGAGACTAAAAACAAAACTCCAGAAAAATTAACACCAGATTAATTTTCATCACCAAATTGAAGATGACTAGGATTTTAGATCAAGTATTAATCACTCTTATTTTAATCAAAATAACATGCCAATACTACTCTATTGAGATTAAATAATTGGCCAAATCAGATACTCTTTCATTTAATTCACAAAGTTGATCTTCATTAAAAAGAGAAACACAAATTCGTATTCCTTCCCGGGAAGAACCGGTTATACTAAGAGGAATCCCTGCCAAACCAAAAAGAAGCATATTATGAAGAAGCTGCTCGCCGGTTAATTTTTTCCAGCTAATGGTAAAGTAGAATCCATCAGCGATTTCATTTCCTGAATCATCAGTATATACTAAATCAAATCCATTAGAAAGGAAAATTTCTTTTGCCTTCTTGGATTTATCTTTATAAAAGTGCATCTTTTCAAGAAAATTGTAAGTGCCAGCACAAACTGATTCCAGTATCGCTGCAAGCCCGTGCTGTGTAGTTTGCGGCACTCCTGCTGTTGTTGGATAAATGCCCCCATGAATAAATGCATGACCAAGGATATCAGTATTAGCATATTTTTTTAGGTACGGATATCTATTTTTACTTAATTCAGGTGATATCACTGTAAAACCTATACGTTGTCCAGCATAACTAAAAACCTTTGAACTGGATATAACAATGAAATAATTATCTGTATATCGCGCAACAGTAGGCTGATAAGGTGGCTTCCCAGGCACACTATAATTACTGCGAAAATCCATTCCAAAATATGCAACGTCTTCGATACAAATTACATCATATTTCGTTGCTAATTTTCCGATTCCCTCCAATTCTTTTTCCTTCAGGCAGACCCAAGTAGGATTATTGGGATTTGACCACAGAATACCGCCAATCCTCCCTGTGGAAAAATTGTCTTCAATTTTTCTCAGCAGTTTATTCCCTCTAAAATCATAAATATCTATCGATTCTGTTTTTAAATCCAGAAATTTAGTCTGCAACTTATTTACAGGAAATCCCGGATCAAGGAAAAGAATTGTATCGGCTTTTTTCGTTCTGCGTCCTGCAATAGCCATACTGATTAAGCATCCATGCATGGAACCAACTGTGGGAACACAATTTTCTGGGAAAACATCTATATTCAGGAATTGATTTACAAACAATGCGGCGGCTTTTTTTAGCCTTGGGACACCATCAAATTGAGGATATGTGGATGGTAATTTTTGCTGATCTTTTAAAACACGAATTTCTTCCTCGGGACCGATCCGTTCCGCTGGTAGGCCATGAATTCCGAACTCCATGCGTACATACTCTACACCGAAATGAGCTTCTAACTCATTGACAAGAATACCAAGCTCTCTAATACTGACAGTGCAAAGATCAATTTCATTAAGCTGCAGCAAACGGTCCAGAACGGCTACTTCCAGTGGGAATGTTACATCATTCATGTTTGCGGTATTATTGTGCTCATCTGTTCGCCTACCAAATTCTGGATAAATATGTTAAATCAATGAATTAGAACCAAATGCATTATAGTAACTAAATAATGCTATATCAATATAGCCATCTTTACTCATTCTGGCAGTAAACCCGAGTGGACAAAAAGTTACACTGACTAATAGCAGATGATGTGTTTTTTTCAGTTTTAATTCTTATGGTTTGAATTTGCAGAATTCAGACATTTAATATTGACACAGCAGATTTTACGACTAATCAGTAAGTATAATTTTATTGGTCAATTTTCCCAGAGATTCAATTTTCAGGGACACTATATCGCCAGGTTTCAGCCATTGATTATCCGTAATATTAGACCCGTTTAACTCCAGAAAGCACCCGGTGCCACAGGTACCAGAACCAATAATATCTCCCGGAAAAATATCAACTCCGTAACTCACCCTTTCAATGATCTGTGCAAATGTCCAGGTCATATTGGTCAGAGTGTCTTCTGAAACCTGAAATCCGTTAATAGATGCTTTCATTTTTAAAATATAACGATCACCATCAGGTGAAGGTTGTCTATAGTTTTCTAGTTCATCTTTTGTCACAAGCCATGGACCGAATGATGAACCAAAATCTTTTCCCTTAGCAGGGCCCAGATTCAGCTTCATTTCCTTCATTTGTAAAGCCCGTGCGGAAAAATCGTTCATTATCATAAAACCAATAATATAGTCATCAGCTTCACTGGCAGAGATATCCCGCCCTTCTTTGCCAATAACTGCCGCACATTCCAGTTCGAAGTCCAGTTTTTCAGTATGCCGCTGACGAACAGGAAAATCACCTTCCCCAAATACGGCATGATGATTGGTAAAATAAAATATTGGGATTTCATCAAACTCCGGAATCATATCCAAGCCCCTGTTTCTCCTGGCTGTCGCCACGTGCCTGCGGAAAGCATAAGCATCCCTAACTGATGGAGGGTTCGGCACAGGAGACACAAGTTCTACATCACTTTTAGAAATGGTCGTTCTTCCATTTTCAATTGCAGTTTTTGCAATTAATAACTGATCTTTTCCACCTATTAAAAAATCCTGCATATTGTCTGCAATCTGGGCATCTAATGTATGGAGTTCATAAATCATGTCGTTTTCCAATGCACCTAAATTTATTTTTCCATTTTGTTTATAACTAATGAGTTTCATATTCTATTTTGCGTATTTATAAAAACTTGTATTAATCCATCCAACTGAGCGGATAACCAGAATCATCTATGGATCTTACAGATTCAGTTATTTTCAGGGGTTTGAAAGTATCAATCATTACAGCCATTTCATCCGTTCGCTCCTTACCAATTGAGTTTTTATATTTACCGGGCTGTGGGCCATGCGGTAAACCCATCGGATGGTGAGTTATAGACTCTGATTGAATTCCCTGGCGGCTCATAAACTCTCCCCTTGAATAATAAATGATTTCATCAGAATCAACATTGGAATGAGGGTAAGGAGCAGGGATGGAATCAGGATGAAAATCAAATAATCGAGGAACAAAGGAACAAACTACTAATCCAGGTGCCTGAAATGTCTGATGAACAGGGGGTGGCTGATGGATGCTTCCTACAATAGGCTCAAAATCATCAATATTAAAACTCCAGGGGAAATAATACCCATCCCAACCCACAACATCAAAGGGATGGTGGGCATAAAAATATTCCTGTATACCACTCGCTGTTTTTGTTCTGATTAAAAATTCACCGGACTCATCTTTGGGTTCTTGAAGCACGGGCGTTTTGATATCCCTTTCACAGAATGGGGAATGTTCCAGGAGCTGGCCAAAACGATTCCGATACCGGATTGGCGTCTCAATAGGACCTGCAGAATCAATAACCAATATTTTCAGAGTTTTATGTGGGACTATCTGCCAGATAATGCCACGGGGAACAACTATATAATCTCCCGGCCTACATTCCAGATTTCCTAAATTACTTAGGAGCTTTCCAGAACCAGACTGAATGTACATGAGTTCATCGCCCATGCCATTCCGATAGAAATAATCCATGGATTCGTTTACAGCGGCAACACATATGATGACATCATTATTGAAAAACATCGGTGTTTTTGAACTCAGGATATCACCGAAATTTTGGATTTTGGATGTAAAAATGTGGCGATGACGATGCTTTTTTGCAGCATGCTGTAGTTCTATTTTTTTCAGACTCCCCACCTTTTTAATTTTTGTGGGCCGGTATAAATGATAATAATTGCTGTACATACTAGAAAAGCCTTTTCGGCTCACCAATTCTTCATAATAAATACGTCCATCATCATCCTTGAATGCTGTATGGCGCTTAGATGGGACTTTACCCTGGCAAGTATAAAACGGCATTATAAATTCCCCCTCAGTGCCTGTTCACGCTCAATAGATTCAAATAATGCCTGGAAATTCCCCTGCCCAAAACCTCTTGATCCTTTTCTTTGTATAATCTCAATAAACAAAGTTGGTCTATCTTCAACAGGCTTGGTAAACAGTTGAAGCAAATAGCCTTCATCATCTCGATCTACCAATATTTTCAGCTTTTTGAGCACTACAATATCTTCATCAATTTTTCCCACACGTTCTTCCAAATCATCATAATAAGTATCTGGGACATCTAGAAAATCTACTCCATTTTTGCGAAGGGATGTAATGGATTGGATAATATCATTTGTCAAAAGAGCAATATGCTGTACACCTGGTCCTTCATTAAAATCTAGGTATTCCTCTATTTGTGATTTCTTAATACCATTTGCTGGTTCATTTATAGGCATTTTTACGCGCCAGTTTTTTGATCTGACAACAATTGATTTTAATGCGGAGTACTGGGTGCTGATATCCGTTTCATCAAAGCTTACATAAGTTGTAAATCCAAATATTTTTTCATAAAATTCCCGCCACTCATCCATTTTCCCAACCTCTACATTCCCTACTATGTGATCAATGGCAGATAAAGCTGTTTCCTGCACATCTAATTGGGGAAGTTCCAGGGAAACATAACTTGGAGCCCAGAGCCCTTGATAGTTGGAATCATAAATAAAAGAATGAATGGTGTCACCGTAGGTTTTAATGGACGATCTTCCATATTCACCATCTTTATTTTTCTGTAATTCAGGTTCAAATGCTCCCTCAGCCCCCCGTGAAAGGCAAGAATCGTATGCATCCTGATGGGAGTTTACAGAAAATGCAATATCATATATGCCATCACCGTGTTTCTGCAGCCAGCCTGAAGCCGGGTGGATTGAGTTGAGAGGAGTGGTGATCACGAAATACTGCTGCTTTTTTTTCAACACATAAGATACGGAATCACGAACCCCAGTTTCCGGACCGCAGTAGGCATATGCTTCAAATCCAAAAGCTGAGCGATAATAATGGACCGCCTGTTTCGCATTCCCACTCAAAAACTCAATATGGTGAAAATCGTTTATGGGAAAATATTCAGTACCATTCCACTCAGTGGTCATGATAGCCATAATAATTTTCTCCTTTTGGGTATTAAACTCATTAAAATACCATTAATGTGTTAATCTCTTGCGTTACTTTATCTGCATTGGGCAAATAATGTTGTTCTAAAATTGAATTCATTGGAATAGCCGGAACATTTTCAGAACCAATCACCCTAACCGGTGCATCTAGATAGTTAAAACATTTTTCTTGAATTTTTCCACTGAGTGCCAAGGCAAACGAATTTTCACGAGGCTCCTCCGTTATAATAAGACAACGACTATGTGTTTTAACAGATTGAAAAATTAATTCTTCATCAAGAGGAAATAGGGTACGAAGATCAATTATTTCTATTTGATCAGGGAATTTTTTAGCTGCTGATTTTGCCCAGTAAACACCCATGCCATAAGTGATGATTGTAACCGTATCTCCATTTTGAATCATCTTTTTATCAGCTTCAACTACAATTTTTCCTTTTCCCAATGGTAGTATATAGTCTCTGGAGGGTTCAATACAGCGGGCACTTTCAGTACCCTTTATCTTGCTCCAGTATAAACCTTTATGTTCCAGCATGATAACTGGGTTTGGATCATGGTAAGCTGCTTTTAATAGACCTTTCATATCAGCGCTGTTGGATGGGTAGGCAATCTTGATCCCTTTAATATTTGTAAGAACAGATTCCACAGATGATGAGTGGTAGGGGCCTCCACTCCCATAGGCACCTATAGGCACCCTGATTATACAGCTCACAGGCCACTTCCCTCGGGAGAGATAACATGAACGGCTCACTTCTGTAAACAACTGATTTATTCCCGCCCAGATATAGTCTGCAAACTGTACTTCCACTATGGGTTTACAGCCTACAGCTGACATGCCCACTGTGCTCCCGATAATAAATGCTTCCTGAATGGGTGTATTAAATACCCGATCATCACCATACGTTTCAGCCAGGGTAGCAGCTTCCCTGAAAACACCACCCAACCGTTTACCTACATCCTGCCCATAAAATAGACACTCAGCATGATCTTCCATAATTTCTTTTATTGCCAGCATGGCACAGTCTACCATAATGGTTGGAGAACCGTTTTTGGGCTCCCGCTCCCCTTCTTCTTCAGTAATTCCTGTTGGATGAAACACATTTTCAAACAATTCTTCCGGATCTGGATCAATGGCTTTTAAGGCTTTCTTATAATCTGTGTCTACATTTTTAACCGCTTGTGATTCAATTTTTTTAATTTGGGTAATATCAATTCCATTTTTTTTTAACTGGCTCTTAAGAATAGGTAGAGGATCTTTTTTTTCATGTTCAGGTAAATCATCACGATACCATTCCATCCGGACCCCGGATGTATGATGATTGAGAAGAGGAACATCTGCATGGATAAGAAATGGACGCCGTTCCTTCCTCATGGTATTGATGGCCACATGAATGGCGTTATAAGACTGAATAAAATCATATCCGTCAATTTTAATAATTTCAATTCCGCCAAATCCATTTACAAACTCAATAATATCATTTGAACGAATTTCCGTTCCGCTGGCTGAAATATCCCAGCCGTTATCCTGAATTAGATATAAAATGGGAAACTGCTTCAGCGCTGCCATGTGAAACGCCTCTGATACTTCACCCTCCGTTATGGATCCATCCCCCATTGAACAGACAACAATCGGATTCTTTGAATTATCTGCTAATTTTTGCTTCTCTAAATATTGAACACCCATGGCAATGCCTGTTGTAGGGATCGCCTGCATTCCAGTGGCAGAAGACTGATGGGGAATCTTGGGCATATCATCCCGCCGGAGACTGGGATGAGAATAGTATGATTTGCCGCCGGAAAACGGGTCATCTTTTTTTGCCATTAACTGCAACATAAGTTCATAGGGTGTTATTCCTATACCCAACAGTAGTGAATCATCCCGGTAATATGGCGACACCCAGTCCTCTGGTCTCAACTGTATGCCCATGGCAATCTGAACTGCTTCATGTCCTCGAGAGGTAGCGTGAACATATTTTGAAGTTATTTCTTTATTTTTTTCATAAATGTCTGTCATGGATTTAGCCGTACACATAAGCTCATAGGCTTTTTGTAACACTACCAAAGAGGGTGACTGTTTTTTTAAAACCATCTATCGCTGTTTCAGCTGGGCAAGAGTTTTTTGGGTAAAATCTGAAAGTACCCATCTTCCACTCATACCAGCTCTCTCTAACAAAAGATTGTCCCAGTGGTCCATCCCTTCCCACATCACCTGCTTTAGAGCACGCATGGAATCAGGATTGGACGAAGCCAGTTTTTCAGCCAGAGTCTGGATGGCAACATCCATTTCCTCAGTAGTTTCGTAAACCTCTGCAAACAATCCCTTTTCTTTTGCCCATTTTGCAGAATGCCACTCGGTGGCATTGATGGAAAGCTGACTGAACGCAGCGAGACCGATTTTTCGTTCAATGGGAGGACCTACAACAAATGGACCTATACCGATGGCAAGTTCACTTAGCTTAACAAAAGCATATTTTGTAGCCAAACAATAGTCCATCGAAGATGCAATTCCTACACCGCCACCTACCGCTTTTCCTTGAACTCTACCAATAATAAACTTGGGGCATTTTCGGGCAACGTTAATGAAATTTGCAAACCCTGAAAAAAATTGCTTTCCCTGGCTTTCATCTTCAATGGCAATAAGTTCGTCCAAGGACGCGCCGGCACAGAACGCCCGGTCACCCCCGCTCCGTAGGATTATTACCTTAACCTCATCATTTTCACCTGCTGCAGTAATTGTTTCAGATAACTTATTCAGAATCTGACTTGGGAGGGAATTACTCTGGGGGTGAAAAAACTCGATTGTACCAACTCCATTTTCAATTTTTAATTTTACATACTCGTTCACCATATTAATCTTGGTTCTTTTTTTTGAACATAGTCAGAATAGTAGCCAGCATCACTGTTTCATCTTCATCATCATACACATCTACCAGAAATTTGACGATTCCTTTCGCAATATCATCATCTGACCGTTTTTCTTGATCGATTTTTTCTTTCACTGTGAAGCGAACGGCAATGTTCATGCCAGGATATACGGGCTTGGTAAACCGGCATTCATCAATTCCGTAATTCAAAAGGACGGGACCCTTAGAAGGATCGACAAAGAGACCAGCTGCACGGCTGAGGATATAGTAGCCATGGGCCACACGTTCAGTGAAAATAGTACCATCCAATGAATTTTCATCCATATGGGCATAAAATTTATCACCGCTGATTTCGGCAAATTCTTCAATGTTTTCAAGAGTTACAGTATGAGTATCTGTAAAGACGGTTTCACCGATTTTCAGTTCTTCAAAATACTTCCGGAAAACATGTGGCTTTGCCTCATCCTGCTTTCCTCCCACTTGATACTGACTGGTAATTTTTGAGATTGTTGTGGGATGCCCCTGAATTGCAGTACGCTGGAGATAGTGCAATATCCCTCGCTTACCACCCATCTCCTCGCCACCACCGGCCCTGCCAGGGCCTCCGTGTGTAAGCAAGGGCATTGGTGAACCGTGGCCTGTACTTTCTTTTGCACAGTCTTTATTTAATACTAATATGCGACCATGCATGGATGCTGCATTTACGGTAAACTCACGGGCAATATTATCATCAGAGGTCACGATGGAACAGACCAATGATCCTTTTCCCATTCGGGCCAGTTCAATGGCTTCATCTAAATTTTTATACGGTAAAATTGTTGAAACAGGTCCAAAAGCCTCTATATTATGGCAGTCTGTTTTTTTGTATGGCTGGTCATTTATGAAGAGTATCGGTGAAATGAATGCACCTTTATTTTTATCTGCACCCACTACATTGAAATTTTCCAGATCACCATAAATAATATCCTGGCTCTCAGATAGTTCATTTACTTTTTCGGATACTTCAACAACCTGAGAATTTCCCGCCAATGATCCCATCCTGACGCTCTCGACAGCAGGATCGCCAATTATGGTTTTTGAAAGCCGGTCACACAACGCTTTTTGAACATCTTCAACTAGTTTTTCAGGTACAATGATTCTACGTATTGCAGTACATTTTTGCCCGGCTTTAACGGTCATTTCTTTTTGGATTTCTTTAATGTATAAGTCAAATTCTTTCGTTCCAGGTATGGCATCCTCACCTATAATAGATGCATTTAAAGAATCCGCTTCCATATTAAAAGGAACTGCCTCATCAATCAGTTTTGGATGAGATTTCAGCATTCTACCTGTTGATGCAGAACCAGTAAATGTTACCACATCTTCACAGCAGACATGATCTAAAATACCATTGGCTGAACCGCAAATAAGCTGAAGGGAACCTTCCGGTAATATTTGGGTTGCAATAATTTCTCGGACCATCAGTTCTCTGAGATCACAGGTGAGCGTTGCCGGCTTGACTATGGCTGGTACCCCAGCCATAAGATTTACCGCTATTTTTTCAAGCATCCCCCAAATGGGGAAATTGAAAGCATTGATATGTACAGCAACGCCTTCCCTAGGAACCATAATATGATGCCCGATAAAGGTACCTCCTTTTGATAGACGGGCTGCTTCTCCATCCACATAGAAGGGTGAATCAGGAAATTGGCGACGCAATGACGAATTTGCAAAAAGGTTTCCAATACCTCCTTCAATATCAATCCATGAATCAATTTTAGTGGCACCAGTGAAATAGCTGAGCTCATAAAATTTATCTTTTACGCTGTGTAAATGGAGAGCAAGGGCTTTCAACATTAATCCTCTTTCCTGAAAAGTCATCTTCCTCAGTGCAGGCCCGCCATCTTTCCGGGCATACAACATCATCTCATTGAAATCCAGACCATTGCTACTGGCTCTACCGATTTCCTCTCCCGTTATGGCATTGAAGAGTGGTGTCCCCTCACCCTCGCCTGTAATCCATTTACCTAAAGCATAATTCTGGTAATTCATTGTTGTTGGGTCTCTTTCCATGGTTTAAAATTTTCTGTCTGAGGAGAACGATCTTTTGGGATTACTCTCAAAGGTTCGCACTCTCTCATTGTGTCCCTGCATTGTTCCGGAAGCTGCTGATATATTTTTGTCCCTTCAGTTTTCCATGCCAGCATTTCATCTGAAATATCCCCTTTAATAATGGCAGGATTTCCCAGCACAAGTTTCCGATTGGGTATTTCCATTTTAGCTTTGATAAAACATAGGGCACCTACAATGCATTCATCCCCTACATCTGCATCATCCATAACCACTGTATTCATTCCAATCAAAGTGTTTTTACCAATATTCCCTCCGTGGATAATAGCCCCATGCCCAATATGAGCATATTCCTTCAAAACAATAGATTTTCCTGGAAAAACATGCAGTGTGCAATTTTCCTGAATATTGCAGCCATCTTTGATGATAATAGCACCCCAATCTCCACGAACAGCAGCACCAGGCCCAATGTACACTTTTTCACCAATGATTACATTTCCAGTGACTGCAGCCAGTTCATGTACAAATGCACTCTCATGTACAACCGGCTTATTTCCATTAAATTCGTAGATCATTTAATAAAAATTATGCTTTCCATTTCAAAAACCAAGTGAAAAGATATTACTTAAAGTTAATTTTTGCTTCTGGGTCTTCTTTGTAGTATATATCATGTCCATCAATCCATTTACCATTCTGAAAGTATTGAGCCTTAGTATGCTTTTCACTGTTTGGTAGTAACTGAGTTATTGATTTTACTTCAGTGATTCCATTTTGATTACCGGTCACTTTTTCTATAACAATAATTTTACCATTATCAACTTCAACACTAGCCTGAGTATAGAAACCTGCAGTTGTAAAGTACCAAGATACAAGTTTCTCTGATTTTACATCCCACATTATTATTGACTCTCCACCATATTCTCCATCATTTACAGAATGAGTAATTTTAATACCATTACCATTTAATATTCTTTCCCAATACTGCACATCAAAAACTGGGGTTTCAGGTGTTGACTCAGCAAATTCTCCTTTATAAGTTTTACCAATATAAGGTTCAAATACTTCTAAATATTTAGATAAATTTTTCACTTCGTTATTTTGAGAAATTAATATTCCAAAAATATAAATTAATATTATTTTCTTCATATCATCATTCTTTCTATCAATTAATAATTATTATTTTCAATTTACCCCATCCCCAGTTACTCACTTAGCAGGCTGAATCCAGTCTATAACTAATATTTGACCAGTGTATCTGTAGTGGAAATTGAACCATCTTTATCTTGAACTTAGATTA
>CAZOUJ010000033.1:8327-12402 GCA_964582955.1 uncultured bacterium | reverse complement strand
GATACTGTTTGTTCATGGCTGTGATGTAAATACAACAAACACAAGAGATATTTTCGTTTAGGATTTTCTTTGGTTCTTGTTTATGTTGAAATACGTCATCCATATTTATTATTCTTTGGGCAACATTTCGAAAAACAGGTGCAGCCCCTGTGCTGCCCCAATGGAAACCAAGTTTCGGTTCATCAATTAGTATTACGCCCAATAGTATTGGTTTTTCTGCGGGAAAGAACCCAACAAAATTTGAAATAAATTTAGTCTCGGAATAAGATCCGTTAATGAATTTTTCAGCAGTTCCAGTTTTTCCTGCTATATTCCAGCCTGGGATTGCTGCAGATGACCCCGTACCCATTTTAACTGTTTTCTCAAGTACATTTTTTAATATTTTCATTGTTTCTAGAGAAGCGACCCTGCGTAAAACTTTGGAATCATTATTTTTCTTTAATTTTCCGTTATGGGCCATCATCTGATTTACAATTTTAGGTCTGAGTAAATATCCTCCATTAGCAATCGCGGAATACGCTGATGCCAATTGTAATGCGGTTACACTGATTTCCTGTCCCATGGAAATAACCCCAGGAGATATTTTGCTCCAGTTGTGTGGTTCCCGAATAAACCCCCTAGTTTCACCAGGTAAATTGATGTCTGTTTCAATCCCAAATCCAAATTTTTTAATATATTGATATAGTGACTGTCCTTGAAGGAGTTCCGTTATTTTTATTATTCCTACATTACTTGACTGTTCTAGTACTTGAGAAAATGTTAGAAGACCGTATTCCTCATGATCCCGAATTCGAACGCCATTGTAAAAAAAACTTCCATTTTCACAAAAGAATTCGTCATCAATTCTAACCATATTTTTATCCAAAGCAGCAGTTGCTGAAACAATTTTAAAGGTGGACCCAGGTTCAAACTGATCAGCTATTGCTTTTATTCTCTGATGCTCTAAAGGGTAGTCACCAGGGTGATTTGGATCAAAAGAGGGTATAGAAGCCATAGCTAGAATTTCACCTGTTTCAGGATTCATAAGAACACCAGTCGCTCCTTTTGCATTTGTTGCATTCATTTGTTTCTTTAATTCGTCTTCTAAAATGCATTGATATTCAATATCCAGTGTTATTTGTATATTTGAGCCGCTAGAAGGATCTACATAAGGATAACTGTTATCCCGTTTACTTTTCCCCGTCCCTGAACGTTTTTTAATGATCCATCCATGTGTTCCAGTTAAAGCGGGATTATATTGTTTTTCGATTCCACTTAATCCTCGATTATCAGGATCAGTGAATCCGATTAATTGGCTTCCAGTAGATCCAAATGGATAATACCTGAAATAATTTTTCTTTAATATTACCCCGTAATTTTTGAGCTGTGATATATAATCACATTGAGATTCAAGAATATTCCTTTCCAGAAACACGAAGGAATCTTTTGAGGATAGTTTATCTATATAATAGGCAGTAGGCCTTTCCGTACATTGACTCAATAAATGAGCCACAGATTTTTTGTCAATAATATCAGACGGATTTCCACACAAGGTGATATGAGAGATATTTCTGGTTAAAAGTACATTATTTCGATCATAGATATTTCCACGAGAGGCTTTCAAAATTTCCTTGTGTTGTCCTTGCAGAACTCCCTTACCAATATAATATTGGTTTTCGAGAATTTGAATTTGGAATAATCTAGCACTAAGGAGACACCATCCAAGGATCACAAAACATGAGAGCACAGTAATTCTTGTCTGATATCTAAGAAAAGTTTTTGTCACAAACTGCTCAATGCACCCGGATTAATAAAAATGGAAATTGATTCGGGTTTAGCAAATACCATCCCCCGGTTCACGCTTGCTTTTCTGGCTATTATATCTGGTTTTGATAAAGCATCGATTTCACTCTGCAAGAGATGAATATCATTCATTAATTCCTCAACTGTTTCTCTTTGAATATCAAGGGCATACAGCGAATCATCAATTTCCGTATATACCCAAAGGTATAACACTAGTCCTCCAATCGATAAACAAGTAATGAGATAGAAAAATAATGTATCAATTATATTCTGTACTTTTATTGAACGGCGTTTTTTATTTGGCATATTTTATTTAAATCTTTTCTGCAGCACGAAGTTTCGCACTTCTGGAACGACTGTTTGTATTTATTTCTTCCTTTGAGGGTCTTACCGGCTTTTTTGTAAGAATGTTAATTAATCCTTTTTGCTTCAATTTCTTAAATGCATGTTTTACTAGGCGGTCTTCCAGAGAATGGTAACTAATGATGACTATTTTTCCTCTGTTAGATAGATAGTCAATGAACATATCCAAAAAATTTTCAATTATCTCCAATTCTCTATTAATTGCAATTCTGATAGCTTGAAATACTCTTGAGAAAGATTTTGTACGGTTTGCAGGTGGTGTTGATCTATGTATAATATTTTTCAAATCGGATGTTGTTTTTAATTTTGGTGAATGATAGATATTATAAGCGATTTTTCTTGAGTAGCGTTCTTCACCAAAATTTTTTAGGATTTTTTCCAGTTCCTTTAATGTTAATTTTTTCAAAAATTTTGCGGCGGGGATGCCGCTGGTTTGATCAAATCGCATGTCTAACAGGGAATCTTGAGAATATGAAAATCCACGATTTTCAGATTCTAATTGAAAAGATGATAAGCCTAAATCAAGCAATATCCCATCCACGGATTGTATCCCTTCTTTTTGTAGGATATCAGGAAGATTATGGTATGAATTATGATGTAAAGACAGTTGAGCATTAGGAATAGAGAAATTCTGATGACACATATTCAATACTTCAATGTCTCTATCAATTCCTACTATTTTCCCTCGAGCAGATAGGCTGGGAAGAATATGCTTGGTGTATCCTCCTTGACCAATAGTTCCATCCACATAAGTGTGATTTGATTGGACATCCAGATAATACAGTACTTCCTCCACCATAACTGGTATATGATGAAGTACAGAGTTCATTACAGAATGATCTTTTCAGCCAATTCATCAAATGCTTCTTTATTCTGGGATAATACTTGTTGATCAAAATTCTTGAGTAAACTTGGATTCCAAACCTCAATTTTGTTTATCAAACCAATTATGGTTACCTGTCGGTCAATTTTAGCATAGTCCATCAATTCACTTGAGAGAAGAATACGACCTTGTTTATCATAGGACACAGTAGAAGCAAATCGGGAATATTCTCTGGTAAATGCACGATTGACCTGAGAAGATGACTGTTCTCTAAGTTTAGTCAGGACTTTGTTCCATTCCACTAAAGGATAAACCCAAATACACTGGTCCATCCCTTTGGTAATAGCAAAAGAATTGTCATTTTCCGGAGAAAGTGCTTGACGAAATTTTGCTGGTATATTGACCCTGCTTTTTGGATCAACAGTATACGAGTATTCTCCTGTAAATGTATTTGGACTATATGACATTTTGAATTAAAGAAAGGTATAACTACCCACAATTACCCACAAGTCTAATAATATTACCCACTCAAATCAAATATTTTTTATTATTTTTTGTTTAAATTTTGTTAATTATAATGGATATAAAAAAAAGGATTAATCTGGCTAAATTAATCCTTTTCTAATTGTTGGAGTAAAAGAGGAGAGGTTACTGTTTTTGGGTATATTTCCTGATAGAATAAGTTGGTGGGTTTCCAGTTATTTTAATTTTTACTGGATTTAAGGAATTCTGGGATTGATCTAAAGTGATTTCTTCAGATTCCCCTCTGATGGAAAGTGTTACGTTTTGAGTATGTTCGAGTATAAGAGTTAAGGAGGTATCAATGTAAATTGGTTTATGTTCTCCGCTATTTAGAATAATACGAGAAAATTTTATCGAGTCGGATGAAGTAAATACTGACAACTGACTTACAGTTTTAATTGTAAGCGAAAAAGGAGGCTTAAACTCTAAAAGGTGCTCTTCTATATCACCTTTTTCGTATTTTGTGTTTAAATCAATTATAAATTCTTTTGCAGATAATTCTATCTTTGGCGGGATAGAAGCATTAGGGGAATTTGTAATTTTGTGTATAATAATTAATCCAAATATCCAGCACGCAAGAAGTAT
>CAZOUJ010000033.1:4935-8317 GCA_964582955.1 uncultured bacterium | reverse complement strand
ACTAAAGACAATTCTGCAAATGGGTTGTTAGTGAACATAATGATTTTCCCTCGATTTATCTTGGGAGATTTCTCTATTTGAATGGTTTTATTTTCTGATTTGAATTTTGGTGTAGTTAAGCGTTTTTCGGGGATTTTATTTCTTTTACTACCTTTAAATTTCGATGATTTTTCGTTAAAATATTGTTCAAATTTATTTAGTATATTTTTTGGATCTAAACCGATTTCAGTACTATAAGCCCGTAAAAATAATCTGATATATGGCTCAGGTAGAAGGTCAAACTCTCCATTTTCTATGGCATTTAAAAATTTAATATTAATTTTTGTCCGAGTTTGAATTTCTTCTAATTCAATTCCACGCTCAATACGTGTATTTTTGAGTATTTTATAGAAATCAGACATAATTTAAAGATGGAATTTAATCTGATTATTTCAACAATAAAGAGGTAAAAGATTTCAAATTCAAGGTAACTATTGGGTAATCTAATAATGGAAATTTAATAAATCCAGCCAGAACAGAGATTTAGTTTTAAAAGATGAGTTTATATTTAATATTCTTACAAATAGTTTATTGGAAAGATTTTAAAGGTTGGTTATCTTGCATATAATGAGATATATTATATGCATAATATCTTTTAACACATATATAAAAATTATTAAAATTATAGGCTATACTCGAACCATATTTTATGTTTGATAAAATTACTGAAAAATTTAGCACTGTGCTGCGATCCTTAAGAGGTCTGGGAAAGATTACGGAAGCGAATATCCAAACCACAGTTCGGGATGTACGAATTATTTTATTGGAAGCGGATGTGAACTACAGCATTGTAAAATCATTCATTGAAAAGGTAAAATCGCGTGCTGAAGGAACGAAACTAATTAAGTCTATCAAACCTGGTGAACAATTCATTAAAATTATTCATGATGAATTGATTTTTTTATTAGGTAATACAGTTTCTCCATTAGTGGCGGGAAGCAAGAAACCGAAAATTATATTACTAGCGGGATTGCAGGGTTCTGGTAAAACTACCACTGCAGTAAAAATCGCCAATCATTTGAAAAATAAGGGATGTACAAGCTTATTAGTAGCTGCGGATGTATATCGTCCTGCAGCAATTGAGCAGTTAAAAACTTTGTGTGAACCAGTAGATATACCTGTTTTTTCTTTGGGTAAATCTGATCCTGTTATCATTTGTCAGGAAGCAGTTTCTGAAGCAGTTACCCTTGATATTGAATATGTAATCTTGGATACTGCAGGACGGTTACATGTGGATGGAGAAATGATGGAAGAAATTCAATCTATTCAGGAAAAAACACATCCTGATGAGACATTATTTGTGGTGGATGGTATGACAGGCCAAGATGCTATTAATTCAGCAAAAATATTTTCCGAAACCTTATCACTTACCGGTACTATTCTTACAAAAATGGAGGGAAACAGTCGTGGGGGTGCCGCTGTGTCAGTGACAGAAGTTACAGGGGTCCCGATAAAGTTTCTTGGGATTTCAGAAAAAATAGATGGTTTAGAGGTATTTGATCCAAAAAGAATCGCAGATAGAATTTTGGGATTTGGAGATGTAGTTTCATTAGTGGAGAAAGCAAGGGAATCCATTGATAATAAGGATGTGCAATCCATCCAAAAAGTGTTTTCCGGAAAAGAATTTGATTTTAATGATTTTATATCTCAGATCAGGCAAATGAAAAAGATGGGTTCGCTTAGCCAAATTGTTGGAATGCTGCCGGGAGTGAACATAAAAATGATGAAAAAGATGAATTTGGATGATAAACAATTGGTTTGGACGGAAGCTATAATTCAATCCATGACAGCTCAAGAACGATGCCAACCCAAAATAATAAATGGAAGTAGACGAAAACGGATTGCAGAGGGTTCAGGAAGGTCCGTTCAAGATGTGAATCAGTTAATAAAAGAATTTTTCCAAATAAAAAAAATGATGAAACAGATGCGAAAAAAAGCAATTCCCCAGATGAAAATGAGAAAATCTGGATTACATTTTATGACACTTAATTAAGGAGATAAATTTGGCTACTCGAATACGATTAAAACGATTAGGACGCAGGAATAGACCTTTTTACCGCATCATTGTCATAGATTCAAGGAAAAGACGTGATGGTGCTGCCATAGAGGAAGTTGGGTGGTATGATCCCATTCTTAAAAAAGATAAGAATTTTACTTTAGAGGAAGATCGAATTTTACATTGGCTTTCTCAGGGAGCACAGCCAACAGATGTAGTGAAGAATATGATGACAAAAACAGGGTTGTCTCATCGATGGCACCTAATGAGATTGGGATTAAGTGATAATGAAATAGAAAAAAATATGCAAAAATGGAAATTAGACAGAGAATTAACTTTGAAATACAGGGAAGAAAAAGCGTTGGAAAAATCCGCTTTACAAAAGAAGGAAGCCGAAAAAGAGAAAGAAGTAGAAGAAGAGGTGAAAGTTTCAATTGAATTGGAGTCTGAAGAGAGTGACGCCAAAAAAACTGCATATGAAGAGATTAATGAAGAATCGACTGAATCTGAAATGGAAGACAGCCAAGATGAGGAATCTAGAGAGAAGGATGATTCAACTGAGGGTACAGATAATGAAGAATCAACCGATGGAACTAATGATGAGGCGAGTGAAGGTGATGGTGAGACTGAGTCAGATAAATCCCCTGATACTGATGAGATTGTAGAGGATGGTGATTCAGAAGATAAAGACATTGAGGAAGAAGCTTCTGATCAAGAATCTTCAAATTCAAAGAAAAATAATAATATAAAAAAAACAATCTCAAATAATGGAAAAGATAATAAATCGTCGGAATAAACAATAGGAAATAAGGAACTAAACCAAAAGGAGACATACGATATGAAGGACTTTATTGTATCGGTCTTAATACAATTGGTTGATAAACCAGACGAAGTTGAGGTAAACGAAGTGGAATCTGAAAAACGAATTATCTATGAACTAATGGTTGGTGAAGGTGATTACGGCAAGGTCATAGGGAAAAAAGGAAAAAATATAGGTGCAATTAGATCTCTCATATTTGCTATTAATGCCAAAGAAGGCGGCAAACGTGCTAGACTGGATGTGATTGACAGATAGATATAATGAGAAGACTGTTTGCAATTGGTAAAGTGACCAAAGTGTCTGGTCTCAAAGGAGAAGTACAGTGCAAACCTTTGTCCCGTTATTTTGATGAGTATATTGATGAAAAACCGCTTTTTTTAGGTTTTTCCGAATCGGTAAATAAAGCAATTAAATTAGAAACAATTATTCCTAAGGGTAAGCGCCCAAAGTATCGTTTTTCTGGTATCAATACACAAAAATCAGCTCAATCCTTATATCCTCAATCGGGTAACCAGCTATAACACCAT
>CAZOUJ010000033.1:0-4925 GCA_964582955.1 uncultured bacterium | reverse complement strand
TTTCTGGTGTAGATAACCAAAAAACAGCACTCTAATTAATTATTCAGTATTTGTTTGCGGGAGTATCAGAACATGATAAAATCAATTGGATTTCTGAAGAATTAATTGGTTTTGAAGTTGTGACTACAGAAAACACATGGGTGGGAATTTTAAAAGAAATCCTATGGCTTCCCTCAAATGATGTTTATGTTATTCAAAAAGAAAAACGGGAATTTCTTGTTCCGGTTATACCAGAGATTGTAAAACATCTTGATTGGGAATGTAAGACCCTGATTATTTCTCCAATGGAAGGATTATTAGATTGAAACGATTTGCAATCATAACACCGGTTCCCGAGCTTGTCAATACAGTAATTAATGAAACAATCATAAGGAAATCGGTGGAGAACGAAATAGCAGAGATTAATGTTGTTAATCTACGAAATTTCACTAAAGGAAAATATCGACAGATTGATGATGAACCATATGGCGGAGGTGACGGTATGGTTATGATGGCTGAACCATTCTTCAAGGCTATTGATTATACTATTTCTTCATGGAATGAGTTTGATGATTTACGGATTATTTATCCGACGCCTCAAGGTAAACTCTGGTCCCAAAAGACTGCTCGGGAATTTAGTATAGAGGGGAATATTATTTTTCTATGTGGTCATTATAAGGGGATTGATGAACGGGTAATTGAAAAATATGTAACTGATGAATTTTCCCTTGGAGATTACGTCATATCAGGAGGAGAATTGTCTTCCATGGTAATGCTGGATAGTATCATTCGTATGGTTCCTGGTGTCTTGAACTCCTTTGAATCAGCACTGTCCGATTCATTTATGAATGGACTTTTGGATGCACCGTATTATACCAGGCCAAGAGTGATTGATGGTGTAAAAGTTCCGGCGGTTTTATTAAACGGAGATCACAAGAAAATTGATTATTGGCGGGAGAAAAAAAGGGAAGAACGCACTGCCAGCAGAAGGAAAGATTTATGGAAAAAATATAATGCCCTGAAAAGTAATGGAGAAAAACATGAATAAAATACAGGAATTAACAAAAGAGTATTTAAAGGATGATCTTCCAGAAATCAGAGCAGGTGACCGGGTTACTGTTGATTATCGTGTTATTGAAGGTGGTAAAGAACGAATACAGAAATTCCAAGGAGATGTGATCAGTAAAAAAGGTGGAAGTGTGGAAGCATCATTTACCGTTCGAAAAATTTCAGGTGGTGTGGGAGTCGAAAGAATATTTCCGCTTCATTCACCTATGATAGCTAAAGTAAAAGTGTTACGCAAAGGAAAAGTACGTCGAGCTAAATTAAATTATCTTAAGAAATTAAAAGGAAAAGCTGCCCGGATATCAGAAAAGAGATAATTGGGATATTTTTTGCTATAGATGCCCTCACTATCCATTGTTTATGTGAGGGTTTTTATTTTTTTACCCAGATTCTGAAAGTATCATTTGAGTCATAGAGAGAAGATAATTTTAGGTATAACTACTGGTTCCCATATGAGTGTTCACAGTATGATGCTCATTTTTCCAACGATTATGTTGGTTTTGAAAAATGAATTTTCCACAGGACTTGCTACACTGGGCATGATAGTTTCACTCAGTACTTTTGTATATGGATTGGGAGCTTTACCAACTGGTTTATTAGAGAGAAAATTTGGTGCCACTACTTTATTATTGATTTATCAGATTGGTACTATAATTTCTACGTTTTTCATCGCCAATTCTCAGTCGTTAACTACTTTAACCATAGGTTTGGTTTTTTCAGGACTGTTTGCCAGTATATATCATCCTGCAGGGTTAACACTGATTTCCCATCACTCCAAAAACCTGTCCAAAGGAATGGCAATTCATGGAATTGGTGGTTCATTAGGGCTTGCACTAGGTCCTGTAATTGGTGCCGGGTGTACAGTACTTGTTTCATGGAGATTTGCCTATATTACAATTTCAACTGTGAATATATTATTATTAATGATAACACTGAAATCTTCAAAATACTGGCGTGATACTGCCGACACAAACTGTCGAGAAAATAAAACCAAGAATACAACGAATAAACCTGCTTTAAAATATTATTATGCAGTATCAGTTCTTATGGGGTTTACTTTTACTGGATTTACAACATTTATGCCTACTCATCTTGCATCTGAAACCCAGACAATCTTACAAGATGTTTCTGACACAATGAGAGGAGGAATATTTACAACTCTTGTTCTTTTATCGGGTATTATAGGACAGTCAATGGGGGGGTGGGCTGGAGCAAAATTTTCATTAGCAAAATACTTGTTTTGGGTTGTCCTATTTAATATTCCCTTTCTGGTTTTATTAGGACTGGTTTCAAATTATTGGCTTATCGGTTCTGCTTTACTACTCGGAATTGTACATTTTAACTGGCAGCCAATAGCAAATTCGCTCATAGCACATCTAACACATTCAACTCACCGGGGATTAGGATATGGAATTAATTTTTTCTTGAATATAGGGCTTGGAGCAGGAGCAGCTGCGATTGGGGGATTCATTGCAGAAAAATTCGGAGTGGCATATATCTTTCCCATGATGGGAATCGTGTTGTTTCCGGCCTTAATTTTAAGTTGGATTTTGATTGGAAAAGTGGAAGAAATATAGACATATTTTAATGGGTATTTATCGTTAATTTAGAATGAAACAAAATCAATTAAGAACCTTACCTTCTGTTTCTGAAGTACTACTTGAGCTAAAGAACTTAAAACACTTTGATCAAAGAATATTGACTCTCTGGATTAATGAAGTATTGGAAAAGTATAGATATAGTGCAAAAAAAGGTCAATTGAAGCAGGATAGAAAAAATATTATTCAGAACATTGTTTTGACCGTTTTAGGAAAATCACAAGGCAGTTTAAGACCTGTTATTAATGGAACGGGAATCGTCCTACATACAGGTTTAGGGCGGGCACCTATCCACCGTAAAGTCATTAAAGAATCCTTAAAAATAATAGAAGGATACTCAAATTTAGAATTCAATTTGGAGTCAGGTAAAAGAGGAAATCGTCAATCTCATTTAAATCATTATTTCAGAGCTTTAACTGGCGCAGAATCATCTATGGTAGTGAATAATAATGCAGCAGCAGTTTTATTGGGAATAAACACATTGGCAGAAAAAAAGGAAGTGATTGTTTCCCGAGGTCAAGAGGTTGAGATAGGGGGATCATTTCGAATCCCTGACATTATAGAAAAAAGCGGCGGAATATTAAGGGAAGTTGGAACTACCAATAGAACTCACAGACAAGATGTTGAAAAAGCTATAAATACCAAAACAGGGCTCTTACTTTGGGTTCATACATCTAATTATAAAATCCATGGATTTACGCAGGATTTATCTCTTGAAACCATTGTGAAAATTGGAAAGAAAAAACGGATTCCAGTCATGGCAGATTTAGGCAGTGGTGCTCTACAAAATATCTCAAATCTAGGGCTCCCCAGTGAATTTCCTGTTCAGGAAATTATAAAGGTAAAGCCCCAACTCATTACTTTTTCGGGAGATAAATTATTGGGAGGACCCCAGGCAGGGATAATATTAGCTTCTAGAAGACATATACAAAAATGCAGTCAAAATCCCCTTTACCGGACGGTGAGATGTGATAAATTAACGATTTCTCTATTAGAACAAACTTTAAAATTATTGGGAAGTCAAAAACAGGATAAGCACAATTTAGCATTATCCTTATTGGCAACTTCCGGAAAACAATTAACACGGCGAGTAAATCGTATGTTAGACTCAATTCCTCAAAACCTTGTTCGATCATTTGAGATATCCGCTGTTGAAACAAAGGTTGAAGCGGGCAGTGGTTCCCTTCCGATAAAAACCTTGCCTAGTGCTGCTTTGGTGTTTTCTCCAAAAAAAGTCAAACCGGTAGTGTTGGCCGAAAAATTCAGAAAAGGTAATCCTCCATTAATCGGATATATTCACAGGAATAATTTTTATATTGATTTCAAATCTGTGCTACCCAAACAGGACAAAATCATCATTCAGCTTATTCAAGAGAACCTATCATGAATCAGATTGTCGTTGGTACTGCAGGGCATATTGACCATGGCAAGACAGCCCTTGTGAAAGCCTTAACCGGAGTAGATACTGATAGATTGGTTGAGGAGCAGAAACGGGGAATGACTATTGATTTGGGATTTGCATTTTTAAATGACCGCATTACCATCATTGATGTCCCTGGTCATGAACGTTTTATCCGGAATATGGTAGCAGGTGTATCTACTATTGATTTTGTAATCTTGGTGATAGCTCTGGATGATGGAATTATGCCTCAAACCATGGAGCATTTACATATAATTGATTTATTGATGATTCCCGATGGTGTCATAGTTTTGACCAAAGCAGATTTAATCGAAGATGGTCAATGGGTGGAGTTGGTTAAAGAAGACATAAAGGAAAAGATCAAAGGAACCAATTTAGAAGGTAAACCCATCATTAAGACTTCTGTCAACACTAATGAGGGAATTAAGGAATTGTATGATTTGCTGAGTTCTTTGAAAGGAGTTGAGGATAAATCCCAAAATGATGATACTTTCAGATTGCAGATTGATCGTGTCTTCCAAAAAACCGGCTATGGATTAATCATTACTGGTACGGTACTCTCTGGAAATTTGACAATTGGGTCAACAGTTGGAGTACAGCCCTTAAATGAAATGGGAAAAGTAAGAGGATTGCAAAGTCATGGTGAACCGGTTGATTTTGTTTCGAAGGGAGATAGGGCAGCTGTTAATTTGACTGGAATTGAATTGGAACATGTTTGGCGTGGTTCGGAACTTGTGACACCTAAATCCATTCAAGCAACTCATCGAGCCATTGTCCACATAGAATTAATTAAAACTACAAAATGGAAATTAAGAGCCCAGCAGCTTATTCGGATACATTTAGGAACATCGGAATCATTGGCT
>CAZOUJ010000032.1:6043-12539 GCA_964582955.1 uncultured bacterium | reverse complement strand
TTCCTTTGCCCCAAGAACCACATCAGGGCCTTCGGTGGTAAACTGCTTTAAATGAGTTCGGCTGCTTTTATAGGCACAGTGTTCAGAGCCCTGAATGGAAAATAAAACAAGTTCTGCCAAAGACGGGGCCCGGCCCAGCATGTCTTTTTGAATTTTAAGGGCTTCTTCAGCGGTAAGGGGAATATTGAGTTCAGCCAGCTTTATTTTGACCGCCTGATTGTTCAACCCGCTGAAATCGACAAGTTCCTGTGTAAAGGGCATTAGCGGATTATGGTCTCATGGCGCTGGGGCCCGACAGACACTATTTTCACGGGACAACCAACTTCACCCTCAATAAAACCAATATAATTCTTCAAAGTTTGGGGCAGAGCATCATACCCTTTATTCCAGATATTATTAGGCAGGTCACCCCAGCCTACCAATGTTTCATATATTGGTTTGGCTTTGCGGTAAGCGGTTAAGCTTGCTGGCATCTCTGTGATCCTCACACCTTCCACATCATAAGCAAGACAGACAGGTAATTCATCAAACCCGTTTAATACATCCAGTTTGGTAAGGGCGATTTCGGTGAGACCATTCACCCGCACCGCCTGCCGGACCTGTACCAGGTCCAGCCAGCCTACACGGCGCGGCCGGCCGGTGGTGGTTCCATACTCACCGCCTTTTTCCCGTAAACTTTCAGCATCCTTACCCTGAATTTCAGATGGTAAGGGACTTTCACCCACACGGCTCAAATAGGCCTTTACCACACCGATGATGCGGCCAATATTCCTAAAACTGACACCGGTGCCGGTAGAAATATGACCTGCGGCTGTATTGGAAGAAGTGGTAAAGGGATAAACACCATGATCCACATCCAGGCTGATGCCCTGGGCACCTTCAAATAAAATAGATTTTCCAGACTTATGGGCATTGTACAATTCTACAGATGTATCACAAATATATTCTGCCAGCTGTTTCCCATAATCCACGTAAGTGGTAAGAATATCTTCCTGGCTTATCTCAAGGACCTGTCCCAATGAATTTTCAATCAACCCTTTTGCAAAACCATATCCCTTTTCCAGTTTTTCTTGGAATACATCTGTCTCTAAAAGATCTATCATACGGATCCCGTTTCGAAACATCTTATCTGCGTAGACCGGCGCAATACCACGATTGGTACTGCCGGCAGCCAGTTGTCCCTGGTGCTTGGACAGTGCACCATCCAAGGCGATATGGTAAGGCATGATCACATGAGCTCTGTCGCTCACCATGAGCTTAGGATCAACACCTTTTTCTTTTACATAGATAATTTCATCCAAGAGTGCTTTGGGGTCGACCACCACACCATTGCCAATAATAGACATGGGTGTACCATATACTATACCGGACGGTATAAGATGAAGTTTAAAGGTGATGCCGTTTACAATAATAGTGTGGCCGGCATTGTTACCTCCATGAAAACGAACTACGTAGTCAGAATCTCCGGCAAAGAAGTCTGTGATTTTCCCTTTACCTTCATCGCCCCATTGGGCGCCAACAATTGCGGTGATATTAGATGGACACAGATTCAAAAATAAGAGAGTTTTAACGTGTTATTAGTGTTAGAAATAAACCGTTTAACACATAAAATAAACAACGGAGGTTACAGCCAATAATCCATAAGGAAAAAGTTTCAAATTACAGTGAAGACAAAACAATCAGCGTGAAATGAGATAAGGGTCGCTTAACAGATCATTTGGAAAACTATCTCGTTTATCATTAAGGAAGTGACTAAAAAAAGATAGGACAACCTTATTTGTGATTGATACGGCCTTTTTAGCTGGTATTGATCCAGTTTCAAGGAAGTGGTCAGTTAGTGGAGAAAATAAAGGTGCGTCACAAAAATCAAGATGCTGAGAATTTTTTAATATAAACTGGAATTTGTTTTCAGGAAAGGCTTTTACAAAAATGTTAACTAAGTTAGGACTTAAAGGGTAATCAGAATCATACCAATTAGGGCGGCCCAAATAAAGAAAGGGCTGAGTAATTCCGGAATTTAAGATGTTGGCAGGCAAAGGATTCATCCAACTATCTAAAACCAAACATGATTTAAACCTCTTATCCTCAAAAGAAGCCTGAATAGATGTCGCACCTCCATAAGAATGGCCCAATATACCGACCCTATCCAGATTCATTAGACCGTTAAAATATAGAGACCGGTTAACTTCTGTTAATTGATCTAATAAAAACCGAACATCTGCAACTCTAGTGTTCAATTGTTTTCTTCTTATCCGAACACTGTCAGGGTGTCCGGTTATATCAGATCGATAGTCTGCTGAGGTCCCATCTTTAAACAGAGTTAAATTGCAATCATAGGGATGGTCAAGAGCTGCTACAACAAACCCATGACTGGCAAGTTCTTCGATGAGAGCAGAATGAATCTGTCTCATCCCTGTGATTCCATGAGATAACACAAGAACAGGATAAGGAAAATTTGTCAAATCTGGCTTTGCGTTTAAAAAAGAATTTGTTTTCACTAGGTTGATATGTCCAGCCATCCAACCAGGAAACCCTCCGGCAGATCCAATTGTTTCAGCCCGGACAACTATATTATCAATATATGGTTCAGAGTCTCTTTCTTTTGTATCATTGGAGGGATACCACACTTGAACCACAATTTTTCTATAGTCGTCGGGTTTTTTTTTGGTAAACCATTCCAGCCGGGTTGAATCGGTCCACTGGAATATTTGAGTTCCAACGGAGTGGGAACCAGTTGGGACTGGTAAAAAGAAAACCGGAACCGCAAAGGGAAGAAAAACAGAAACTAAAAAACAGAGAATTATGATACCCCTTCCCACCAAGGAGTTACATCTTCCCTTTTTATAGATGAGAAAAATAATTATAAATAACAGGTAAGCGGGTACCATTTGCCACCGGTACGACTCAAGATAAAAATGCAAAAGACACACCAAGAGTCCGCCAAATAGAGAATACAGAAACAGTTTTTTATCTTCACGAAATAAAAGATAAATTGTCCAAAGCAAAGAGGCTAAAACTATAATTTCAAATGGTCTCATGGTAGGATAGATTAAGTATTCTTCAGAAATTAAACCAAGAGGGAAAACGATGTCATTCCAAAAATTAAGTTTTACAAAAAAAGAAAACCTCGAAATAATAAATAAATCAAAGAACCTACTGGATGAAATGAAGACCCGCAGAACGGTTAGAGACTTTTCAAACGAACAAATTCCATTGGAAGCAATCGAAAACACTGTCAGGGCTGCTGTTTCTGCGCCATCCGGGGCCAATAAAGAACCCTGGACGTTTGTAATTGTTACAGATAAAAAGATTAAAAAGAAAATTCGGTTAGCTGCAGAAAAAGAAGAAAAAGAATTTTACACCCACCGTGCAACACGAGAATGGCTGGAAGATTTAAACCCCTTTAAAACCGATTGGCACAAACCCTTTCTCGAAACCGCACCCTGTTTGATTGTTGTATTTAAACAGATTTATGAGTTTGGAAAAAAATCAAAACGGAAGAACTACTATGTAAATGAGTCAGTAGGAATTGCGTCAGGATTTTTGTTAATGGCGCTTCACCAAATTGGGCTGGCAACACTAACCCACACACCCAGCCCCATGGGGTTTTTGGAAAAAGTTCTTTACCGCCCAAAAAATGAAAGAGCATTTTTACTTATTCCCGTAGGCTACCCCGCAAATGATGTACATGTACCTATCCTAAAAAAGAAATCCTTTTCAGAAGCTGTAATAACCTGTTATTCTTAGGACCAACCTTAATTCAAATGAATAGGATTAGTCCGCATTATTTTTAATTTATATTTTAAAGGGTTGTTTTAGTAAAATTTTTAATAAGGAGGTGTCGTTGAAAATTATCATTTATCATAACCCCAGATGAGGGAAAAGCCGGGAAGCCGTGTCGCTTCTCAAAAAAACCAGTGCGGAACTTGAAATAGTAGAGTATTTAAAACAACCTCTAACTAAAAAAGAATTGGGAGACCTGTCCCACAAACTTGGCCTACACCCCAAAGAGTTTGTCCGAAAGAGAGAATCTGACTTTAAAGAACAAGGCTTGAAAGATAAACTGGAAGACAGTGAAGTGCTTTTTAATGCGATGGAAAAGTACCCAAAAATCATGGAACGCCCCATTGCCGTTAAGGGACATCGTGCTGTAATTGGTCGTCCCCCTGAAAAAGTACTCTCTCTTGTTGATAAATAAATCAGCATTTAAATAAATGGTTTTTAAATGAGGAAAATTACTTTAGGAAGAACAAAGGTAAGGGTGTCAGTCGTTAGCCTGGGAACCTGGTCCTATGGAGGTGCAAACACTTCAGGAGGAAGGCCCGTGGGTTGGGCAGGTCAAGAAGAAACAGATTCTAAAAAAGCGTTGATTAAAGCATGGGAATCTGGAATCAACCATTGGGACACTGCAGATGTTTATGGAAACGGCAGGTCAGAAAAAGTGATTGGCTCTATATGGGATACAGTTCCACGTGATGAAATTTTTTTAGCTACCAAGGTGGGGTGGGACCAAGGCACACATTCCCATTGGTATCACCCGGGCTACATGCGGCAAAAGATGGAACAATCTTTAATAAATTTGAAAATAGATTGTGTTGACCTCCTCTATCTTCATCACTGCAATTTTGGAAAAAACGATGAATATTTTGATGATGCTTTGGATGAAATTTGTCGTTTTAAAGAAGAGGGAAAGGTAAAATTTACCGGGCTATCAGATTGGGATTTGGTAAAGATAATGAAGTTTATTGAAAGAGCAAACCCCGATGTAGTACAACCATACCGAAATATTTTTGAAGACACATATAAATCAAGTGGATTACAGAATTATATTGAGGAAAATGACAGAGGAGTTTGTTTTTTTTCACCCCTCATGCATGGTCTATTAACAGGAAAGTATGCACAGCCAGCAGATTTTCCAGAAGGAGATTTCAGGAAAAACATTAGCGCTTTTCGAGACAAAAACATTATCAGCTTATTCCAAAAAAATGCGGAACTTCTGAAAAATAAATTTAATGAACACTCCAACCCGGTAATGCACGGGGTAATTGACGCGCTGGCTTCTGATTCAACAAACAGCTGTGTGTTACTGGGGCAAAGAAATGAAAATCAGGTCGAAATTGCCACATCCTTGGGACAATTAATCGAAAAGAAAAATGTGAACTGGATTAAAGATCTTTATCAATCATAACTATACTTAGATTAATTCAATTTTATCTCAGCATCATTATTTTATTTGCGGGGTGTCTCAAAATGGAAAATGACAACACTCCAGCTAAAGAACCGGCTGGTTCAATAATTCCCAAACCTGTTTCAGCTCAATATTCAGGAAAAACAATTGATTTAATTTCCCTCGAAAGGATTTGTTTGGCCAATGGTTCAAAAGGGGAGCGATCAGTATCAAAATTAATTCAGGATTTTTTAAAACCAATTAAAGAATTTCCAGTCAAGCAAGATTTATTAGTAAACGGAAATATTTTAATTAATTTGGATTTATCGCTTCAAATCCCGGATGAGGGATATACATTGATAGTAGGTAAAAATAATTCCGTTGAACTAAAAGCAAAAACACCAGCGGGCCTGTTCTATAGTTTTCAAACTTTTCGGCAGCTGTGTCCGCCGGAACTTGAAAAAACTGAGGCACCAAAAAACACAAAGATACCCAAGGTTACTATAAAGGACTATCCACGGTTTGGATACAGGGGGATGCACTTGGATGTCTCCCGTCATTTTTTCGATGTAGATTTTGTCAAAACTTATATTGACATGATTGCTCTTCATAAAATGAACGTCTTTCATTGGCACCTAACAGATGATAATGGGTGGAGAATTGAAATTGACCGCTATCCTGAATTGACAGAAATTTCTGCATGGCGGGTGGACAGAGAGCATGAAAACTGGAAAGAGTGGTCTCCGGTTCAGCCAAAAGAAAAACCTACATATGGTGGTTATTACACGAAAGATGATATTCGAGAGGTAGTTCAATATGCTGCAGAAAAACATATTATGGTGATTCCCGAAATAGAGATGCCGGGGCACACCTCTGAGGTGTTTGCTGCTTATCCGGAACTGTCCTGCAAGGGAGACACGTTGGAGGTCGTTCCCGGCTCTTATTGGCCCAACGAAGATATTTTTTGTGCAGGGAATGACAAAGTGTTTTCTTTTTTAGAAAACGTCATTTCTGAAGTTATTGAATTATTTCCTGGGCCATATGTTCATATTGGTGGAGATGAAGCGGTCAAGACTAATTGGGAAAACTGCCCTAAATGCCAAAAAAGAATTAAGTCAGAAAACTTAAAAGATGAGCACGGGCTACAAAGCTGGTTTATAAAAAAGATTGAAAAGTTTCTAATTTCAAAAAACAAAAAACTAGTAGGGTGGGATGATATATTAGAGGGAGGGCTGGCACCGGAAGCCACCGTAATGAGATGGAGAGGAACAAAGGGAGGAGTTGATGACGATAGGTAAGGACATGACGTTATAATATGTCCCAAATCAC
>CAZOUJ010000032.1:0-6033 GCA_964582955.1 uncultured bacterium | reverse complement strand
TTCTGGATATCTTGGGAAGTTGATGAATCTCACAAAACTTATGGACCACAAATTCATTGTCGGCTATACATCCTGTCATTCTGCAAGAAGGACTTCATTTACCAAATTTCAAAAAACAAAAAACATGTAGGGTGGGAGTAATTATTTGTGGGAGGGCTGGCTCCGGAAGCCACCGTTATGAGCTGGAGAGGAACAAAGGGCGGAGTTGAGGCCGCAAGGCAAGGACATGACGTTATAATGTGTCCCACATCACACTGTTATTTTGATTATTATCAAGCAGATCCGGAAACCTCCCCAGAGGCCATTGGCGGACTTACTACTTTGAAAAAAGTGTATTCATTTAACCCTATTCCAGAGGAGCTAAGTGGTCAAGAGACAAAACACATCCTGGGTGCTCAGGGCAATTTATGGACGGAATATATCAAAACAAACGAACTTGCTCAATATAGGGTTCTTCCTCGAATGACAGCGTTGGCAGAAGCGATTTGGTCTCCGGAGAGGGTTCGTGATTATGAGGATTTTTACATGAGGGTTTTAAATCTCTATAAACGGTTCAATATTTTGGATTGGACCTATGCTCCCGGGTCATTTGTTGTTCTAATACAAGCAGACACCAAGGGTGGAAACGATGATTTCAGTGTTAATCTTTCTTCAGAAAAACCAGGAACTCCAATCCGTTTCACTCTGGACGGTACCGACCCAACTATAATTTCAAAACAGTTTACGAATCCGTTTTCAATTAGTAAAACAACCCAAGTTAGGGCTGCTCTTTTTGTAAACGGAATCCAGGCTGGAAAGGTCTCTGAAAAGAGGTTTTATTTTCATAAGGCAATGGGAAAAACAGTAGAATATTTAACAATGCACAAGCAAAAATATTCGGGACAGGGGCGACTAAACCTTGTAGATGGATTAATTGGAACTTCCCACTACAATGATGGATATTGGCAGGGGTGGGAAGGTGGTGATATGGATGTTGTAATCGATATTGGAAGAGAATCGTTGGTTTCGGCTATATCGGTAGGGTTCCTGGAGTCCATCAGTTCTTGGATTTTTTTACCGTCCAAGGTTCAGGTATCTTTTTCGCCAGACGGAAAAAATTTTACAAATAAAAAAACCTGTTATTTTTCAGAAGGAAATATTGAATCTCCAAGTAAAAGAAAGCCTGCTGATTTTACTGGTTTAGATGAGAAATGTAAATTTATAAGAGTTTATGCTGAAAATATAGAAGCCTGTCCCGATTGGCACCCCGGAGCCGGCGGAAAAACGTGGATATTTTCAGATGAAATAATCATTGAATAGAAATAGGAGTGAATCATGAAATATTTAATTATATTATTATCAATGTTAACTTTTGTTATTTCACAACAAAGACCAGTGTCAACTTATTCAATCGTTGCCTATGATGAAAAAACAGGAGATTTGGGCGTGGCGGTTCAAAGCCATTGGTTTTCTGTTGGGTCAGTTGTGCCTTGGGCAAAAGCTGGAATAGGGGCAGTTGCCACACAGTCATTTACAAAGATTGAATATGGTCCGGACGGACTAAACTTGATGGAGGAAGGGCTTACCGCAAAAGAGGCGCTGGAAAAGCTTGTGGCAGCAGACACGGGTAGGGCGGTGCGGCAAGTGGGAATGGTAGATGTAAACGGGAACACCGCTGTCCACACAGGGGAAAAGTGTATTGAGTTCGCAGGACACAAAACCGGTAAAAACTACACGGTTCAAGCGAATCTTATGGAGTCGCCAACTGTTTGGCACATGATGGCACTAGCATTTGAAACAGCAGGTGGAGACCTGGCAGATAGGATGATGAGGGCACTTGAAGCTGCTGAGGCAGAGGGGGGAGACCTAAGAGGAAAACAGTCAGCAGCTATGTTGGTTGTGTCGGGAGAGCCAACGGGTGTCCCCTGGAAAGATGTTGTGCTGGATTTAAGGGTGGAGGACCACCCTGAGCCGTTGAAACAACTAAGGCGACTAATTCGAATTCACAAAGCATACACACATGCAAACAAAGGCGATCATTATATGGAAACAGGAAACATTGAAAAAGCACTTGTAGAGTACAACCATTCATCAAGTTTTTACCCTGAAAATCCAGAATTGAAATATTGGACAGCTATTACTTTAGTTGGTAAGGGAAGGTTAGAAGAAGCATTGCCAATTTTCAAAGATGTATTTAAAGAGGCCCCACAGCTAAAGATATTAACCCCAAGAATGGTCCCTTCAGGACTTCTTCCGGACGATCGTTCAACGTTAGATAAGATTTTAACGGCCGAATAGACAATGTTTGTATAATACAATAGTATGAGACCCTTTTTAAAGAGGTATCTATATGAAAACTCTACGTTTGAGGTTTTTGGTGTAGAACATGTGGTAGGGTTGCTCATTTCTGTTTTGATGATTGTTTTAATCCCTTGGGTTTCGTTAAAATATTTCAGTAAAAATTCTCAAGCAAGGTTGGGAATGGTAATTGGATATATTGTGATGTTGAACTATCCGATTTGGGTTGTTTTGGAAATGATAGCTGGTACATTTAATTTTTCTATGCACCTTCCTGTACATTTATGCAGAATATCAAATTTATTGATTCCCTTGGTTATGGTAAAGAGGCACTACCTTACCTTTGAAATATTATTTTTTTGGGGATTAAGCGGAACTCTTCAGGGTGCCATAACTCCGGATATTTCCGCAGGATTTCCACATTTCCATTATTTTAGATTTTGGATTGCTCACAATGGGTTGGTACTTGCACTAGTTTATGCAGTGGTTGTCTTTAAAATGTGGCCAACCAAAAAAAGTATTCAGAAATCCTTTATAGCATTAAATCTTTTCTTAATTTTGGCAGTGATTGTAAACTTAATTCTTGATGCTAACTATTTTTGGATATGCGGAAAACCAGTTACACCCTCCGGAGATCACGTCCCTACAGTTCTTGACTTTATGGGTCCTTGGCCTTGGTATATTTTAACAGCAGAATTTGTAGCTCTTATTCATTTTCTATAAGCATACACACCGTTCTATTTTATTAATAAAAAAAGAGAGTGTAGTTAATAAAAACGGATAAGACACAGAAGTTCTCTTTGTTGATCTTTGTTTGGTTTGCAATTTCCTGCGAACCACTTGTTACCACTTTTGACAGTTTGGAGGATGCAGTATTATATAAAGCTAAGAACACCACTGTGTCCCCGCAAAAAGCTACCCTAAGTGTCATGACCTGGAATATTCGTTTTGGAATAGGACGCCTTCCATTCTTTGGGGATTCCTGTGGAGAAAGGTCCATATTTACTGAAAACGAGGTCATAATAGCACTGGACTCCATCGTGGCCAAGATCAATGAACTAGACCCGGACATTATTTTGATTCAGGAAATCGATGCCGAATCCAAACGCACAGCATATATTGACCAGGTTCAATGGATTTTGGACAACACGGACCTAAACTATGGTGCCTTTGCATCCATGTGGCAGGCCCAAATCATTCCCAGCGATGGTATTGGTCGAATCGATGCAGGAAATGCTGTGTTAAGCAAGTGGAAGATTGAAAACGCAGAGCGTATCCAGCTACCACTGCGGGGCGATCAAGACGGGTTGACACAGCTTTTTTATCTTCGTCGGAACATATTGAAGACAAAAATAGATATCCCGGACCAGGAAAAATTTTATGCAGTGGTTACGCATTCAACTGCTTTTGCCACTGATGATACCAAGCAAAAACATATTGATTCATTTATAGAAGAGCTGGATGGATTAAACAATGACAACAGTATTTTTATAGCAGGCGGAGACCTGAACTCCATCCCCCCTGGGGTACCTGTCTATGATTTTTGTGTAACAGACCACTGTCCTGATGAGGATGAAATACATATCGATTCAGATGGAGGTCCCCACAGGGAGGGCAGTTATTTCAATAATTTTGAGAATGAACGAACCCTCATTGAACCCCTTTACAATTCCTATACCCCGGCCATCCCCCCTCACCTTGCCATTACGGATGACCATTTAACACACAGTACAGACAGCTCTTTTCCGTGGGACAGAAAGCTGGACTACCTTTTTACCAACTTAAGTGTGGTGGAAAATTCCGGCACAACCCATCAGAACACCCTCACGCTTTCTGATCACGCACCCGTTACATGTTCGGTTACGTTACCATGAGGCACTCTAGCGTAATATTATTAATGACAGTATTGTACTGTCAGCCGGGTCTATGGCAGCCAGGTACGGCCTACACGCTCCCGGAAGGACGTTGGGAATTAGGACTGTTCCAACCAGCGAGATGGGGCCAAAGTCAAGCCCGTGAAATTTCATTTTATAAGTTTTCTTCAATCTTTATGCCAAACGTGAACATAAAACAAAAATGGTCCGAGACTGAATCACTTATCTTATCTACGAATCATATGTTCACATATCCCACACCGCTCTTAAAAAAGCTCCAGAGCCCGCTGGGGATGGACGCCGGTGAGCCAAACATGTTTGCCCTTATTTCACCGGAGTTCGATATCCCACCTATGGTAATTATAACCAACACGCTCTTGGTCAGCAAACCTTTTGATCAAGATATGGTATTAACCGGAAAAATCGGAATATCCATTGCCCTAGGAAGTTCTGATCTAGCTGAACAAACGTCCATTGATCTCCCACTAGTGTATCATCGATTGGCCGTCTTGTATAATGGATGGTCACTACGGCTTGGTATAGATATGAACGGATCTATGAGAAAAAATTTATCATATTTAGTGGACGGGGACGTGTTACTCATTCCGGGCATGAAGGGGAATATGGCCATTGAGCATAAAGGAATGCTCATATGGGACCGATCCTCTCGGTTTCAGGTCTCATTGGGATATAAGTTGATTTATGGTGTGTATCCAGATGGATATCCAAACAAAAATGTAACAAGAGTCCACATTCTCCCATTGGTTGATTTTCAATGGGCGCGGGACTGATCAGCGATTCGGTAGAGATCATACCACAGAAAAAATGTTTGCACAGTACAAATATAATAAAACTGTGCCCCTTATATATTTAGTTGAATCACAAGAAAAACATTAATGTTGAGCACGTTATGGTTTAGAAAATGAAAAAAAGTTGGATATTTTTCATTATTTTGCTCCCATGTATGATCACTGCTCAAACATTATCTACAAAAGGACAGTTGTGGGTTAGCGGTCTAAAGGGAGACAATGCTCTAGCACACCAGTCATCTTTTGAAACAAGCATTGGTTATATTCCTACTCTTTCGCTCTATAAGGAACTGCCCAATGATAGGCTCTTAGATGTTGAATGGGCAGTTAGGTTTGAACAATATTATTCAGGAGATTCATTGATATTAGATGAACTAGAGCCACATCGTGTATGGGTGCGTTTTTTCAGCCAAACAGTTGAACTCCGGCTGGGCATCCAAAGGATTACATTTGGTCCAGCGCAGGTATTGCGGGCACTATCCTGGTTTGACACAATCGACCTGAAAGACCCCACAGGTCAAACTGATGGAATAGATGCATTTCGATTGCGTTGGTATCCTTCCAATTCACTAGCGCTTTGGTCGTGGGTGATACAAAATGAACACGCAACCGTTTCCTTTGGAGGACGGGGAGAGCTTTCTACAGATATCATAGAATGGGGGCTAACAGTTCATCACGATCCTTCTGACTCATTGCAGATGATTGGTCAAACCGGTGCCTCGATAGGGCAAGCTCACAATAGAGCTGCGCTGGACTTTCGCTATGACGGACTTGTTGGTCTTTGGAATGAGAGTGCTCTAATTTTCTCTAAAGATAAAAATATTAAAATGTTTACCATGGGAGTTGATTACACTCTTCCCATTGCTAGTGGAATCTTACTCATGACAGAGTCCATGTTGATAAGCGACACCCAAATAAATTCAGATCACTTATATACGGCCTTTATGGTAAGCATACCCATGGGCATGGTCAACCAGCTGATGCTTATTACACAACTTGATTGGGAAGAAGAAAAAAATTATAATTATTTACGCTGGAGCAGTACCTATGATCATTATAGTTTAAATTTCATT
>CAZOUJ010000031.1:7680-12587 GCA_964582955.1 uncultured bacterium | reverse complement strand
GTTACTTTTATACTCAGTGATTTTTCAAATTTACTTCTCAACCTTTTTTCAAATTCAGACACATTTTTATCTGAAGTGATTATATTATCTATAATATTTAATATTGTTATTCTTTCTTCCACGCTAGCTTCATCACGTAATAATTTGGCATATCGGTCCACCACCTTTGGATATTTCACAACCTCTTCTGCTTTGTGAACCAGTTTATTTGCCTCATTTTTACTTAAATTAAAATTTGTTACAATTTTGTCCATTATATACTCATACTCATCATAGCTAAAGTCACTATCTACTGAGGCCATGTCTATAAATAATGTGACAGCAGCTATAACTTTATGTTTACCCCTCTTTGTTTCTATTTCTTTTATTAAAACATCAGGATCAACTTCTAATTCAAGGTTATCTTTAGATGGAAATAATTTTTGAAAAAAGTTTATAAGTTTCATTTTTACCCTAATTTATATAATTCAAGGTAACATTTACTCTACAATATTGCAACACTGAGAATAAGTAAAAGTGTCATTATAAAAAATCACACCCAAAACAAGAGCTTTAGAGTTGAATGTTAGATCAATTAAAAAGGAGCAGTTACTCTTCATCTGCAGTAACAAAATGTAGATACCAGCTGTCAAATTTTTCTCTAGTGAGGATACGGTATTTTATGGGAGAAAATACAACAAAGTATAATTTAATAATATATTCATTGGGACGGGGTACGTAAAAGGGGAAGCCAAGCAAGTTAACTTCCCCTTTCATCCACACAGCTCTAAAACCAAGGAGTTTTAAAATATGCGTATGGTTTTAATTTTAATCTCTTTCTAAACAAATAGATATAAAACCAATAATATTTTGCATTGAGATATACTCAGGTGTGATTTAGGGCACTTTATTTATGTGATATAATCTCATTATGTGATATAAGTCATATTTAGTCCCCATCACCCCTCTTCTTTCTTCCCTGTGGTTTAGATAATTTCCTTTTCTTATACAAATTAGGTTAAATAGTTATCAAAATATGTATGTTTGGAAGTCATGTGTAAAATGGAGACACCTATTATGTATATTCTGATGGTAATTTATCAATCAATTACTGTGATAGAGCCCAAAAGGAGAAATTATGAAAAGACTATTGCTTACTTTTCTATTATTTATATTATTCATACCTGTTTCTATAGATGCTAAACTCAAAACAAAGAATGTCATTTTAATTACATTAGATGGAATTCGCTGGCAGGAGGTCTTTACAGGTGCTGACAGCACATTGATCTATAATTCAACCTTTACCAAAGACAGTATCAATGTTATAAAAAAGTTTTGGGATGATGATCATAAACAGCGCCGTCAAATGTTGATGCCGTTTTTCTGGAGTGACATTGCTAAACATGGTCAATTGTATGGGAATGTCAACAAAAATAGTGTTGTGGAACTAATAAATTTATATTGGTTCTCTTATCCTGGATATAGTGAGATTCTCGTTGTATATGTTGATCCAACCCGCAACAGCAATGCCAAAGAAAATAATCCAAATGTCACTGTTCTGGAATACATTCATGATCAGACTGATTTTCAAGGTAAAGTAGCTGCATTTTGTTCCTGGGATGTGTTTGACTATATTCTCAATGAGAAACGGGCTGGATTTCTTGTCAATGCTGGGATGGAACGATATGAAGATATACGAGGCAGTCAAAAAGCGGAATTACTCAATGAACTGGTGTTTCAAATTCCGGTTCCTTGGGGTTCAGTGCGTTTTGATGCGTTTACATATCATTATGCATTCGATTATTTAAAAAGGTATAGCCCAAGACTCCTGTATATCGCTTTTGATGGTACCGATGAATATGCCCATGATGGTAAATATGATCAATATCTCCTTTCTGCAAACAGGCTTGATGGTTATATAGGGAATATCTGGAACTGGGTCCAAAGTGACCATCACTATAAAAATAAAACAACGCTGATTGTTACCACAGATCATGGCCGAGGGGATGAACCTATCGATTATTGGCGCCATCACGGAAGTAATGTAAAAGGTGCTGAAAAAGTCTGGATCGCTGTCATCGGTCCGGACACACCAGCGATGGGTGCAGTTAATAATTCAAGAACGATATACAGCTCTCAGATTGCCAAAACAATTAGTACACTGCTTGGTGTCGATTATACAAATAAAGAGCCTGTGGGTGATCTCATTAAGGAAATAATCTATGATTAAAGGTATATGTCATCATCCATTTGTTTCGTCTCTTTGTAAAAAAGGATAGGATAAACTATATTGTGAAAAAGATCACCATTTTCATATTTATTTCTATTGGTTTGTCACAAGATATACGCTATTTGGATGAAGTCTTTGAAAATGTAACAATAACGGAGGACGTTGTTTATGGCAATGCACCAGACTTACCCTTTATTTTTCTATTTGAATGGAATACCATAGATATTGACCTGGATATGGATATTTATGAGCCGGAGGGTGATACATTGACAAGTCGACCTGTCATTATATTTATTCATACGGGTGCATTTTTTTCAGGCCACAATGAGTTGGATGATGTTGTTGCTTTATCAACTGCATCAGCAAAGAGAGGATACGTAGCCGTAAGTATTAATTACAGGCTGGGGTTGAACATCATTAGCAGTTATAGCGGGGAGCGGGCAGTTTATAGGGGTGTTCAGGATGCCAGCGCAGCGGTTCGTTATCTAAAGGAATTTCACGAAGAATTGAAAATAGATCCTGATAATATATTTATCTGGGGAACCAGCGCAGGTTCTTTTATTGGTCTACATCTTTCCTACACGGATGAAGAAGATCGACCTGAGTCTACATATGGTATCGGGCTTGACCCCGATTTGGGCTGTATAGATTGTGAGGGGAATGAATATATACATGACAGCAGGCCAAAGGCATTGGTATCTTGCTGGGGCGCAATAGGTGATTTAGAATGGATAGATGATAGTGATCAGGTTCCCGCTATCTTATTTCATGGGACAGCAGACTTCATAGTACCATTTAACTCAGGTTTCCCTTTTACTATAGATATTGTTTTACCTATTGTTTATGGATCCAATCTAATCCATGATCGATTGAATGAAGTGGATATTCTGAATGAATTGTATGCAGAAGCAGGGTTGTTGCATGAATATTGGGGAACAGTAAACGGGAACTGGGTTGGCGGGCCCAATGAATATTTTGATCAAATAAAAATTGATGGCTTTACGTTTCTTTATAATCAATTAGATATTTTAGACCAATTGTATATTGAAAATACTCCTAGCTGGAATCTTGTTGGTCTTCCACTGTTAGTAGAAGATGCATCATATACTTCCCTATTTCCAGAATCAATTGAGAGTACACTGTTTTCTTATAATAGCGGTTACATATCAGAAACAAATCTAACTTTAGGAGATGGTTATTGGTTGCGGTTCCCAGGTTCTGGAAATAGCGAAATTACTGGTACTCCAGTCAATGAACTAGCAATCAGTTTAAATGAAGGATGGAATTTGATTTCCGGAAATAATAATTCCATAGATATTTCAAACATACAAGACCCAAGTGGTATCATAATTCCCGGCACGATATATGAGTTTGCTCCCGAAGGATACTCAAATGCGGAGACCCTTGAACCAGGAAGAGGATATTGGGTCAGGGCAAACAGTTTGGGTATAATTACCCTTGAGGATTAGATAAATAATTTAATCTCCCTCTATCGGCAATAAAGTATGGGTCGAGTAAACACATTCAATATGAAAAGTATCAATAATATACTTGTGTCAGTATTGACAATCAATCTTGGTTATTCTCAAATAGATTTAAGTATGGAATGGGAATTTCAAGAGGATCTCTCTTATTTCGATTCTGAGGCACTCAACTACATAGTAAATGATGAAATTTCCCAGTTAGAATTTATTAATGGCATTATTGTGATCCATCAAGGTGAAATAGTTTCTGAACAATATTACAATGGCAGTTCTGTGGACCAAGTATTTAATATATGGTCCGTAACAAAAAGTTTTACGTCGACATTAATTGGTCAGGCAATTGACCAGGGTTTAATTGATAGTCAAAGCCACACTCTGGATAATTTTTTACCCACATATGGTGCAACTTATTTACAATCAGTGACATTAAACGATTTACTCTCTATGTCATCGGGCTATTTTGATTCTTTTGGTTATCCTGCATGGGTCTTTGCAACAACTCAACAATTGGTGTGGATGCCATACATAGGTCCTGGTACATTTTTCTATAATAATAGTGCCTGTCATTTAAATTCTCATATTTTATATGAAGGGACAGGAATGACACCTAAAGAATTTGCGAATATTAATTTATTTCCATATTTGGGCATAAATGATCCTGATTGGCTTTCTGGATACAATGGTATTAATGATGGTTCTGCAAGTCTAAAACTCACCCTGAGAGAGATGGTAAAATTAGGTCAACTATATTTACAGGATGGATACTCTGGTGATAACCAAATTATTTCTTCAGGATGGATTGAAGAAGCAACATCACCTCATGCTACCCCTTATAATTGGTGGGGAACTATAAATGGATATGGATATCTATGGTGGCTGCCTGACTACGGAGGATACCTTGCGATTGGATATGCAGGTCAATTTATTGCTGTAATTCCGGAACTAGATTTAGTTATGGGAACGCACTCACTGGATACTTACGTAGGTGATCCTTATACCCCGTTGTTGGGGTTTATGTACAATAGTATAGTGCCCCTATTTGATTTACCTGATTCTAATATAAACCATGAATCAGATTATTATGCAGATTGGAACCTTGTTGGGCTCCCACTTGATGTGGAAGATGCTACATATAATACCTTGTTCCCTGAATCAATTGACGGTACCCTTTATTCTTTTAGCGATGGCTATAATTCTGAAATAAATTTAACCCA
>CAZOUJ010000031.1:4331-7670 GCA_964582955.1 uncultured bacterium | reverse complement strand
ATTATTGGTGCCTCCATCAATGAACTCACGATCAGTTTAAGTGAGGGATGGAATCTCATATCTGGTATAAGCACCTCAATAAATATATCAGATGTATATGACCCAGATTGGATCATCATTCCAGGCACTTTTTATGGATTCAATCCTAATGGTTATTCAAATACAGAAATGATTGAACCGGGAAATAGCTATTGGGTCAAATCTATCAATGATGGTACCATAACTATTTCCAATTTTCAAGATTAGAGTTATAGTACGATTACCCTTAATAGGTTTATATTTTCATGTGAATGATTGGAAAAAATCATTTTGGATTTTATTATTACCTGGATTTATTGGATTATTAGCACATAATAACCTGGGTCCGGAACATGAAAAACACCTCCATCAAACTGTAAAAGGCGAACACAATCCCCATCCCGGATGGATGCCACGGGACCTTCGCCATGCCGGAGGACCTGATTCATACGGATATGTGTTTATTGATAGCAATGAACCGAATGGACCCCAGTTCAATTATATTAATTTTGATGGGGAAACGATTACAAATATGGGTGATGATGATTACCGTGGCCCGATTCAACTTCCGTTTGATTTTACTTTTTATGGTGAGGTTTACTCACAAGTTTATATTAATTCAAATGGGTTCATCTCATTTGGGATGGGAAACACAGAATACAACAATTCTACGATTCCCGATCAAGGAGTTCCCAACAATTTAATAGCATTCTTTTGGGACGATTTAAATCCTGCAGCAGGAGGGACAATTAAGTACGGACAGGTTGAAAATTCCTGGGTATGTTCCTTTATGAATGTTCGTGAATACGGAGGTAATGGAACACTCTCTGCTCAAGTTATTCTAACAGAAGATAGTGAGATATTATTTCAGTATTTGGATTTTTCCAACGGAATTGACATCAATGGAGAAACCATCGGAATCGAAAATTCGGATGGGAGTACCGGCCTAATGGCATCCCTCGATTACAATCCCACCTCTTACCCAGAGGAAGGGTTAGCAATTCATTTTTATCAAATAGACCCGGATGCCTCTGTGTCAGGAATTATTATTAATGAGGATTCACAAGAGCCTATTGCCGGTGCAGAAGTAAATTTTGGTGCAGTCTCAACCTCAACCAATGGTAATGGATATTATGAAATTTCTGAAATCTGGACCGGAGTGTATGATGTGACCATTACGAAGGATGGCTATCTGGATTATAACTTAGGCGGATTTGAAATTTTCGAAGGGGATAATGTTTTGAATGCTGAATTAGTTTATTCGGGATTTCCCGGTGGTTTGGTGGGCTATTGGTCCTTTGATGATCCGAATGATTTAGTCAATGCATCTGTAGGCAATGATCTTGTTCTTGTAGGTAGTCATACACCGACAGAGGGCCCTGGAGAGGGGGACGGCGCTGTGAATATTGGATTAGGTAGTTTTTACCGTTGTTATCACGATATTGAGGCTAACGGTTATTACAGCAATCCTCAATGGGTGAATATTTTCACAATTGTAATGGATGTCAAAATCCCTCAACTCAGTCAGTGGTATACAATCTACCAGACCAATTGGCCCAACATCAATGACGGAGACGCTTTTATAGATCCACAAGGAAATGTGGGGGTGGGTGACACGGGCTATTCTATGTATTCTTTGGTTCCCGGTGAATGGTATCGGTTAGCAATATCAGTTAATCTTGGCGTGCATTATGATTATTACCTGGATGGACAGCTTCTCCATAATGGTGGAGCACAAGGATTTGAAGGTAGGTTCTCACTTTATCCGGAAAATGATGCAAACCAGGTACTCTTTTTTGCAGACAATGATGGCGATGATAATCCCATAGATGTGGGAATGGTGGCAATATTTGATCGGGATTTATCATCGGATGAGATCGAGTCCATAGGAGGATATGGCCATGAGTTTGAACCTCCACCTTCGCCCTTTATGTCTCCTTTTATTCAGACCCCCACACCAAACTCTATTTATATTTGCTGGCACAGTGAGGGGTCAGAAGAATCAACAGTTGAGTATGGACTAACGGAAGAGCTGGGAGATACAGCTACAGGCAGCTATCATTCTTTCAGTGAAGATCTTTACTGGCACTGGGTAAAAATGGAGGGACTTCAGCCTGATACAGATTACTATTATAAAGTAGTTTCGGATTCCTTAGAATCTTCCATTCAACTTTTTCAAACGCACCATCCCTATTCCGACACATTAAGTCATGTACGGTTTGCCATTTACAGCGATTCACAGTCAAATCCTGGAGTTCACAGTTCTATTATAGAATCTATGAAAGAGACGTTTGTAAACCGCTGGGGCGAGGATTACTATCAGGAGGTTCATTTAGCAATGCTTTCCGGAGATATCGTTGATAATGGACACAATGTTGGTCAATATACAAACATGTTTTTTAATCCCATCTCTCAATTGAGTAACCATCTTCCTTTTATGACCGTTGCAGGTAATCATGAAATGGAAGCCCCTACCTTTTATAACTATTTGAAATATGAGGACATAGGAGGATGGGAAGATGAGCGATATTTTTCATTTTACGTTGGTCCTGTACTATTTATTGGACTAAACAGTAATGTGCAGGGGAATACTCAGATAAGCTGGCTGGAGGATCTGCTTGAGACTGCCCAGAGTGATGATGCTGTAAAATTTATTTTTGCATCACTGCACCATCCTGGACGTACTGAAGTATGGCCCGATGGAAATACCTGGTGGGTTCAGAATCAGGTAATCCCGCTCTTATCATCTTATGATAAAGTGGAGCACCTTTCGTATGGTCATACCCACGCCTTTGAACGGGGAGCCCCAATGGAAGGAAATCTTCGGCTCATGTGTTTTGGTGGTGGTGGCGGCCATCTGGACCGCTGGAGAATGTACTCCAATCAGACGGAGTATCCTGAGATCCATCGTTCCCATGATTATCATGGTTATGCCGTCTTTGATGTGGATTGTGAAAACAACAGTTATACTGCAACAGCCTATGGCCTTGGAAATTCCGATGTTCAAATGGACAATGAAGTATTTGATTCTTGGTTCCGTGAACGAAACGCTTCCAATCCAGAAACACCTGTACCATTATATCCTAATGAAAATGCTGGTGATGTTGATGGTCGTCTGGTTGCATCGTATTTTGTTGGTGAACATGATATCATGAGCTCCCACTTTCAATTGAAGGAAGAGGATGATCCATGGTCGCAAACTATCATTGATTCCAAGCGAGATTGGGAGAATGTGTATTATGATACAGGACCCCCTGATTTTACTCCAATAGACCTGAATGAAGATATTGATTTGAGACGACTGGACATTCCAGGTGGGAC
>CAZOUJ010000031.1:0-4321 GCA_964582955.1 uncultured bacterium | reverse complement strand
AGAGTGCGGTACCGTGATCAAAATCTGTTGTGGTCCGATTGGTCAGAGTCTCAATTATTTTATCCAACCCAGTTAGGCAACATTGTAGATTTTCATGCAGATGTGGTAGAAGGGAATGTTCCCTTGGAAGTTTATTTCACTGATTTATCCACAGGTGATCCTCTTGAATGGGAATGGGATTTTGAATCTGATGGAATCATTGATAGTTACAATCGTGATCCGGTCTGGTTCTTCGATGAGATTGGGACTTATTCTGTTACCCTAACTGTACATTTTCAGGGTGATACAGATTCCATTACAAAAACAGATCATATTAATGTTGGAGAGTATTTGGCCCTTGATATTAACTATAATGAAGACTGGAATATGGTTGGAGTTCCATTATTGGTTGAGAATACAGATTATCAGTTTCTGTTTCCAGATGCAGTTCTTGGGACTTTATTTAGATTTGGTCAAGGATATATTAATGATCAAAATATGACTCCCGGTAATGGATATTGGCTGAGGTTTTATAATGCAGGAGTGTCGACCATTGCAGGATTTGTAGTTCCCCAGTTGGAACTGAATCTCATGACAAACTGGAATTTAATTTCCGGAAATGCAACGGAAATTCCTGTCACATCCATCATTGATCCCGAGGGTATCATTGTTCCCAATACGTTTTACATCTATGATGGTGGATATGTGAATACAGAGTCCCTCGTCCCGGGAAAATCCTATTGGATGAGGGCATCAGAATCCGGTTCTATCATTATTCCGAATTCAGTGCAGGGTAGGCAATCTTCAACTGTAAACTATAATTTGTCTTCAACAGCAAACACACTGAAAACAAAAAATACAACCTTATATTTTGGAGTTGAAGTACCGGGGGAAAATATCCTGAGTTACAGTCTCCCACCAAAACCCCCTTCACCTTCATCCGACATTCGTTTTTCTGGAGACACCAAACTCTGTTCAACGAACGATTGTGTAATTGAAGTGATGGACGAGGGTGAACCACTGATACTTGAATTTGATATTAAAGACAGCTATTATTGGGAGTTGATAAGTGAGAGCGAGCAAGTGTTACCAGGTTCAGGTGTTCAGGTGCTGGAGTTATCAGATGGATTAAACAGGCTCATATTAAGAAAAACCAATTCATCAGCGATTCCTGAGACATTTACATTGTATCCTGCCTATCCCAACCCATTTAATCCTGTGACTGCTATCACGTATAGTTTGTCTGAGGAGAGTTATATCAACCTGTCGGTTTATGATATGACCGGACGATTGATAAAGACGTTGTTGAGTGAATCATCTCAACAAGGAATCAATGAAATCCAGTGGGATGGAACAGACAGTTATGGGAAATCTGTAGGAGCCGGGGTTTACCTTTACCATTTGAGAACTGACAGCTTTACTCAAGTAAGGAAAATGTTGCTGTTGAAGTAGTCCACCTCTTTGTAAAAAAGTGGGTATGGGGTGAACTAAAAAGATGAAAATATTATAACAGAAATGATGATGAGGATACTGAGTATCGTTATATTAATTCTGTCATCTTGTTGTGAAATGGACTTTGATAAAATCGAAGTATTTAAAGACTCTGTTGATTTAACCACAAAAAATGGAATAATGTATTATCGAGAAGATAGATTTACGGGATATGTGTATGACAAATATCATGATGAAACACAAAAATCATCGATTCCATTTAATAATGGTGTTCGCCATGGGGTTGCCAAAGAATGGTATTCTAACTTTCAATTAAAATCGCTAAAATATTATCGCTACGGAAAACCAGTTGGTATTCACAAAGGATATTGGAATACGGGAGAAAAACGGTTTTTATATCGTTATAAACATGGAACGCAGCATGGGACTCAAGTTGAATGGCATCAAAATGGAACTATGGCTCAACTAAGAAAAATAAAAAATGGGCAACTTAACGGGATTCAAAAAGGGTGGAGGGAAGACGGGGATTTAAAATTTAATTTTACCTATATCGATGGAAAAAGGTATGGATTTTTAGGAACGACACTTTGTGTTCCAACTGAATAATATTAACATAAAAACAAATTTCCCATGAAGAAATTAGTGTTATATGTTATAATTAGCTTAGTCTTATTCGGAATTTTGGGATGGATTAATTTTATTCCTAAAACAATAACATTACCCATTTTAAATCCTGAAGATATTGATCCAAATTTAATAGATACAGCATTGGTTTTCCAGAACCATGACCACAGAATTCCTGATTTTAAATTTCAAAATCAGGAAGACAGAATCATTACACAAGATGAGTTTAGTAATAAAATATATGTTGCTAATTTTTTCTTTACCACTTGTCCCAGTATTTGTCCCACTTTGATGAAGCATACAAAGCTAATACAGGATGAATTCATTGATGATGAGAATATCCTTTTAATTTCTCACACTGTCTATCCTGAACATGATTCAGTTCAAGTGCTCAACGCTTTTGCAGAACTGAATGGAATAAATAGTAAAAAATGGCACTTAGTTACCGGAAAAAAGCATGACATTTATGAATTATCAAGAAAAGGATATTTTGCTATAAGCTATGATCCTTCAAGGGGAAAAGACGCCTTTATTCATACAGAAAATGTGATATTAATCGATAAAGAAAGAAGGATTAGGGGCATTTATACTGGCACAAGACTACATGAAATAAATCGGTTGATTGAAGATATTTATATTCTGAAAAAAGAGTATTTATTGAATTCTCTTTAATTTGTACAATATTTTTTAACTAAATTAATTCTAGTTCATCTAACTGCTCACTAAAAACTTTAGAAACTACATTTAACTATTAGGAAGAATAAGTATGTTTAAGATAAAAACTATACTAACCACATTAATGTGTGTTTTTCCACTAGCAAATTCTTTTGGCCAAGAGTACCCAGACCTAACCATCTTGTTTGATTACTTTGATGAAACTGTGGAGATCTATGCGGATGGATATGAGATTGTCATCAATGCAGATGGAGTTCCTCATCATAAGAGCCCTTATTTTGCAAGAACTTGGGAGCAGACCAATAATGGGTTTTACTATTTTATAGATGAAGATGGTGATGGTATCAATGATATGTGGAGGAATGCTGGAGGTGTAAACCTAAATCCAAATAGAATCGCAGAACAGAATTTGGAATTTAGAATACCTTTGTGGCCCATATTTAATAGTGATGGACCATCTGACACTTTTTTGGGTCCCATGGGAGGTTCTTTAAATGGTGTTCCTTTTTACAATGAATATGAAAGTCCAACAGAGGAACTGGACCCCAATACCATTAGTAGCTTTGACCAGGGCAACGGTCACCCTGCGCCACAAGGGCGCTATCACTACCATTTTCCTCCGGATTCAATCATTGATGAGGATGAGTCAAAATTTCTTGGTTTCGCTGCTGATGGATTTCCAGTCTATGCCACACGAAATCCAGATGGGACAAATCCAGAAGATTTAGATGAATGCCATGGTGAATTCGGTCCCACTCCCGACTTTCCGGATGGAATTTATCATTATCACACTACACTGGAATCACCATATATCTTCGGATGTTTCAAAGGAACACAAGGAATTGGTTTTGGTGGTCAGGGAGGCGGTGGCGGGTCGATCGACCCGCCGGTTCCGCCATTATGCAGTGATGTGTATCCAGGAATGCCTTGTTGCGGAGATAATTATTGTAGTACTCCTGAAATGTTAGATAATTGTCCGGAGGATTGCACAGAAACAGGTGTGAATGTTGAAGTTGATTTTAGTTCAGGATGGAATATGTTGGGGCTTCCGATTGAGACAGAAGAAAATGAAGTATCCCAGATTTATCCTCAATCAGTTGAGGATGCCACGTATGAATACAGTTCCGGTGGTTATTCACAAACAGAAACGTTGGTTCCAGGTAATGGATACTGGATACGATTTGATGAGTCCGGAACACAGGAACTATATGGAAACTCAATTGATATTCTTTCTATTGATGTAACAGAAGGATGGAACCTGATCTGTGGACTTTCTTTTGGAATTTCTATTGGACAAATTGATGATAATAATCTACTTATTCCGGGAGCAGTTTATGGTTTTAATGGAGGATATGTTAATGTGGATTTATTAGAACCGGGAGAAGGTTATTGGGTGCGTGCAAATGATTCAGGTAGTATCATTTTAACTAATGATTGATACCTGTTCCCCTCTACCAAAATTGTGTAGGAGTAAAGCTTTATCTGGATGGGATATTCTTTTTTTGATAATAAACCAGTAACATTTTATTTTCGATTATTTTGTTTTATCGTAGATTGGGTTATATTTAACCAAATACGTACGGGAAGACTT
>CAZOUJ010000030.1:0-12828 GCA_964582955.1 uncultured bacterium | reverse complement strand
CTTTTGGGATAACATCCCCGGCACGTTCTAAAAACACTGTATCTCCAATTCGAATATCCTTTTTTTCAATTTCATCCTGATTATGTAGGGTTGCATTGGAAACAGTTACTCCGGAAATTTCCACAGGCTTTAGTCGAGCTACAGGTGTAACAGCTCCTGTTCTACCAACCTGCACTTCGATATCAAGAATGACCGTTGTCGCCTGCTGTGCCTTGAATTTTCCTGCAATCGCCCAACGCGGAGACCGGCTTCTGGTTCCTAATATATCCTGGTTATAAAATGAATTTACCTTTAATACAGTTCCATCTATTTCATAAGGGAGCTCGTTCCGTTTTAATTCCATTTCCTCATAATACAAAACTGATTCATCAATTCCGTAAAGGCGTTTTATATGAGGATTTATTGGGAGCCCCCATTTTTTGGCACACTCATTAAATTCACCCTGTGACCTAAATGAAGTTCCTTCTACCATTCCCGGCTGGTAAAAAAATATGGACAGTGGCCGTTGAGATGTAATTAAAGGGTCCAGTTGTCTAAGGCTACCAGCGGCTGCGTTTCTTGGATTTGCAAATATTGGTTTGTTGTTTTCTTCCCTGAATAAATTCAATTCTTTGAATGCTTTTTTTGTTATAAACACTTCCCCTCGTACTTCTAACAGGTTCGGTACCGAAATTTCTTCTTCTCTCAATTTTAACGGCAAACTGCGAATGGTACGTAAATTTGATGTAATATCTTCGCCTGTCATTCCATCCCCCCGAGTAGAACCATGACTGAATAACCCATTTTCGTACACAGCTTCAACGCCCAATCCATCCAGTTTCAGTTCGCCCATATATTCAATATCATCATCCGTGTCCAGGCCCTTTTTTACCCTTTCATTAAAATCAATTAATTCATCTCTGTTTTTGGCATTTGCCAAAGATAGCATGGGAATAGTGTGTCTCAACGTTTTGAACTCAGACAGGGGCTTAGCACCAACTCTTTGTGTGGGGGAATCAGAAGTGATCAGTTCGGGGTTTTCTTTTTCCAATGTGTCAAGCTGCCGTAACAAACCATCATATTCAGAATCTGATATGTGAGGATCATCCAAAACAAAATAACGATAATTATGATTGTTAATCTTTATGCGAAGGGAGTTTATTTTTTCATGAACAAATTCCATCAAAGGTCCTATCGTCAATTGGCTCTATCTTTAAAAAAAAATTATTGATCGACCATTCAAATCAATTTGTGTAAAAGGAGCTGTTATCACTCTTTAGTTGAGACTAATCAGAATGTGATTGCGTATCCCAATATGATTGAATAAAAGATGTTGTGGAAAAGCTATTAAAATTATCTGAACGGAATGATGAATGAAAATAATTTCCAAGTGAATCAGCCTCGTAATGTGAACTTAATTCATCTTTATTAGAAATAATTTCTTTCAATGCTGAAATGAGTGTAATTATATCTTCCTGAGTATTGTATAGTCCTACAGAAGCTCTTACCATCCCGGATTTTAAGAATACTTCCTCCTCAAAATTATCATCCTCAAGCTCCGAGGTAGAGTCCAGTAAATCATCGATAATCATTTCCTTAACGTAAGGGTGGGCACAAAAACATTCATTTCTCACGGCAATATTGAAATAATCATTCAATATTGCTGCGGTCAAACCATGATCCATATCAATCACGTTAAATGAAACTGATCCTGCCCGAGGGCAAATATCTATATCTGTTTCACCATAAATATGAACTTCAGGGATTTTCTTTAGCTCAGTCAACGCATAATTGATCAACTCGGTTTCTTCATTATGAACAATGCCCATGCCTAGGTTATCCAGAATCTCCAGTACTGCTGCCAGACCAATTGCTCCAGATATGTTCGGGGTCCCAGCTTCTTCTCTATCAGGGAACTTTTTCGTCACCTCATACCGATCAACAAACACTCTGTCCACCATACCTCCGCCCACTTCTTCCGGCTCAATAGATTTTAATATGTCCTTGCGGCAAACTACCACTCCCGGTGATCCTGGAACATAGGTTTTATGACCAGAAAACACAAATGCATCCAAATTTTTGTCAATATTATCATGCCCAGAAATTTTTACCGGCAAGTGGGAAACCATTTGCGCTCCATCAACAATGATTAACGCTCCGTATGAATGAGCTAACTCAGCAATATCGTAGATAGGGTTGATAATTCCAGTGACATTACTCACTCCTGTGACAGCGACATAATTTATTTTGGATTCATTTTTCCTTAAATATTTTTCTATTTCTTCCAAACTAATACACCCCGCTTCTCTACCAAAATTATTTAAGGGAATGTGAATCACTTCTTCTGCATGTTTACGATGAGGAAGATCATTGGAATGGTGTTCCATAAGGGAAACCAGCACTTTATTTCTCTCCGGTCTATAATCACGAAAAACACGGGCGAGACGGTTTATCCCTGCTGTGGTTCCACTACCAGTAAAAAAGCAGGTGTAGTCATTAGGATCTGCTTTTAGAAAGGAGAGCACACGATCATGTGCCCATTGATATTCCCTCGTGGATATCTTTGCGGAAAAATGCGACAAACTATGAGTATTAGCATAATGATCATAAAATGACTCCATTGCTTTGTAAGCTGCTTTCATCATAAGTGTGGAAGCAGTGGAGTCAAGATACACACGTTTAATTTCTTTATTATTTACCGTGGAATAGGTGGTATTTAATCCAATAAAATCAGTTTTTATTTTTTCTAAATTATTCATTTCAGGTTTGTGGGAAACCCCAATTTATGCCTTCCGAAAAACGACAATCCATAAAAACAACCATAATAATAAACTTCCAAGAATAACAAATACAGCAATTCGCTGGATTGTTTTGGTTTTATATATAACCGAAACGGCTTCCATAATATAGTCATCACCGGCAAAATCCCCAAGTTTAAACTCCCACTTCAATGTGTCCCCTTCCAGTGTGTCTGCATTAGAACGCGTTACAATCCCTGGCATAGTGAGGCGAAAATTGAATTTATCATCCTGAAGACCTGTTGTAATCCTTAATTCTTCCTTATATGGATGCATGGCACTGTCAAGTTTTGTATAAAATGAATTTTTCAAGTCAGCGGAAAATGGCATAAACAATGTTTTCAAAAAATCATCGCGTTCTCTACTAATTTCATCAATCAGTTTTTTTGATTTAATCCGATCGGCATAATTGCGAATATGGTTCGTCATCCGTTCTATGATAAATGGTGTCAGCTCCGAGTCTGCTTGCTTTTCCATATCTTTCAGGGACGAAGAAATTATATATACAAACGCTTCAGTAATCCACTCCACGGAATCAGACCCTGCGGACTCTTCTAATGATTCTCCTAAACGAGGATATTTCCGATATATTTCCCTTCCTTTAAAGGTGTGTCTAGCAGTATAAAGAGTGGAAACCCAACGTTTTTTAATCTCAATTTCAACAGGATGAAGTAAAGCACCTATATTATTATGTGATGAAACAAATTTTTCTCCTGCATTCAAATATCCTCTGGTTTCCATGATCCAGGTTGTGTCATCTTCAGATCTTTCAGTCCAAATATGCTTTGCCCAACTTTTACCTTCAGTAGGATGAGGAAAATCATCATCGAATACATCAGTTGAATCCCCACGGGAAATAAATTCCAATTTATAGGAGCCATCCGGCTGGATATTTACTGAAATAAAATGTTCCACACAGCTAGGTGTGAAAATCACTATAAAAATAATAAATGGGAATAGCCTTTTCATCAGTATTCCATTTAATTATTTAATCATCATCCAAGGATTTTAAATGATTAAACGAATAGATCCCCGTTTTATGCCCATCACCCCAGACGGGACACATACCATAGTATCCTACTGGATTTATAGATATAAGCTTGTAGCTGTTTTCATCTGTTTTCAGGGTAGGCCCTTTATAGATATTCCCTAGAACATCCGTTTCTCCTGCACAGGATGCACATGGGCAATTATCCCGCAAAGTAATTAATGGAATGACTGTCTCTGAATTATCTGTCCACTTTACCAGAAGAAATTTGTTTACAACCTCGATGTGTTTAATTCCCAATTTAGTATCTTCCAACGTCATTGTTTTACCCTTATGCAATATGTAAATTTGCGGGAGAATATTAGAAACTCCCAATAAAAAAAGGGCGATTAGCTCAGCTGGTTAGAGCGCTATCTTCACATGGTAGAAGTCGGGGGTTCAAGTCCCTCATCGCCCACAACAGGCGAGTCCCTCGGAAATCCCCGTTTATCTGCGGGGTTTTCTGTTTTGATGACTTATTACATATCTCATTAAAAACATTAATTGGAGAATGGATTGGTATATTGCAGTATTAAATATAGTCGATGACTTATTAAAGTATTGTTTATTTTCAGGACATTACCATTAAAATTATTTTTAGATGAGAAAAAAACATTTGTGTTTATTAACTTATGTTGTCAGTAAATTTACTTCCTAAATAAAGTAATTCATATTTAATCTGAGGGAAACAATGCAAAACGGAAAAGTAAAATTTTACAATAGAAAGAAAAGATATGGTTTTATCACAGGCGATGATGGTGTCGACTATTTTTTTCATGAAACAGGATTAACTAATGGCATTTACGTTAGAGATGATGATAAGGTTGAATTTAATGTAACAGAAACTGATAGAGGAACCAAAGCAGCAGACATCTCACTCATTGACTAACCAAATATTTTGTGTAATAAAAAAACCCCGCAGAGCGGGGTTTTTTGTTTTCCTATCTTTCAATAAGCTCAAAACTTATTGAACCATTAACTAAACTATTTCAGTTAATGGAGACTTAAAAATAAATCTAGTTTTTAAATTTAATTGAACATCCAAGCGCTTTAGTAGAAGCTGGATCAATTGATTTCCCGACAAGCATGTTATCTATAGCATCAGCGAGATATGTAGTTTTAACTTTTTTAGGTTCTCTGGCATTATCATCAATGGCACCACGATAGACAAGTTTATCTTTGTTATTAAAAAGAAATATATGCGGAGTGCGTGTTGCACCAAATTTATACGCTATTTTTGATCCTAGATCCATAGTATAATAAAAATTATATCCCTTTTCTTTAGCATGAAGCTTCATTTCTTCCATACTGTCTGCTGAATCAAATTGCTTCTCATTTGAATTGATTGCTATCATTCCCACACCTTTTGGTTTGTATACATTTGCCAGTTCAATATATCGGTCCTCCCAGGCAATGACCCAAGGACATGTATTACAAGTGAAAATTACAAGAAGCCCACTATCACCTTTTGCATCATTCAGGGAAATATTCTCGCCGCCTATATCAGTCATTTTTATATCTGTCAATGGTAGGGAAGTCCCCAGTTCTAATTCCTCAGCTGAAAGATTGAAAACAATGAATAATGAGACTAATTTGACCATATTTTTCATGATTATACCTATGAATTAATTGCCTTGATTATAGCAGCTCTGAACCGTGTTTCAGGCTGTTCTCCTTCCCAATAATCTACAATATTTCCGAATGATTTTCCATACACAATCGTAAAAGGAACAGCGCCGGTCCATCCTTGGGTTACACCATTTATAAATTTCTGATCATTTTCATTCTTTATGAATGATTGCCAATCCACACCCTGTTCTTTTAGGAACGCTCTTACTTTTTCCCTTTCATCTATCCAGTTTACACTAACAAAATATACTGATAGGTTATTTTTATACTCATGAGCCATGTCTACGATCATAGGAAATTCTGCAACACAGGGCTTGCACCACGTAGCCCAAAAATTAAGCATAACAGCGTGATTGGTGTTTTTCGATCGAACAATTTTCTTTATTTCCTCAGATGTAATGCTCTGCAGTTCCGTCTTGCTACAGCTGCTTAATACTATTAGAAAAAAAAGGAGTTTTCGTATTATACTATTCTTAATAATCAAACAATACAATATTCTTTGATTTTCTCTTTGCTAATCTCTCCCTGATCTGTAATGATATGGTTTACAAAATCCAAATTGACAATATCACATGAGTGTGAAATAAGGGTGTAGTCCACACCGCTGGAATGATGAACAGTATGTTCCATTGTCTAGTCCGTTTCTACTTAAAGGGTTAGATTTTGAATATCAATTCCTTTTTACAACCAGAACAGGGCAGGACACAATATTTGATATTCCTTCATCTATTGAGTCCATAATATGGGACTTAAAAGTAGTCTGTTTCCTGTGCCCAAGAATTACTAAATCTATATCATCCGTATATTTGTTTATTGTTTTTGTTATACTTTCACCGTATTCAATAACGATCTCTATATCCTCCACAATATATTCATAACCGTATTCAATAAATCTGCTTTTAATATCTGCTTCGGTCACCTTTTGGTCAATGGCACCCTTTGCTTGGCTCAGGGCTGGTTGGTTTACGTGTATTGCAATTAGTTGTGCATTAAACTTTTCAGTATGCAATACCGCTTGTTGTATAACTGACCGTTCATCTCCTTGGGCAACAAGCGCTACCATTATTCTATATTGCGCAGAAATCATTTAAGAAATTAAAATATTTTATCTCTTTGAGTGTACAAAATTAAAAGACTAGTAATATTAATTTGGCTTTAAAAACATCAAACATACTCAAGTATTATTCGGAATAATAAAAAGTATTAAAGGCCACAGATGAAATAATTTAGAATGATGAATGATCGAAATTTATAATAGACTGCAGCATGATGTTAGGTATGACATGCCTTATTATTTTACAATAGAAGAATATATTGAATAAACTTTAAATTGCTATTATCGTAAGTAGCTTCGATAGTGAATTTGAAAAAAACTGTAATGTAATGATTAGAAAGGGAAACATTGGCTAAGGAAAAACCCATAACCATTGATGGTGTCATAAAGGAAGCACTCCCAAACTCTATGTTTCGCGTTGAGATTGAAATGGGGGGGGAAAACCATGAAGTTTTAAGTTATGTTTCTGGAAAAATGAGAAAATACTTTATAAAAATTCTACCCGGAGATATGGTCACACTTGAGGTGTCCCCTTACGACCTGTCTAGGGGAAGAATTGTCTTTCGTCATAAATAAAATTCATTATTTCAATAGATAGTGGGGGCGTTGTTCGCTTCTATTAATCCAAAATTATTTATGAAATTAGTTGCCGTACTATATACTGACAGGCTCATTATTAATATGACTGTCTGACCGTTGCCATCATAGCAATAATTTCATTTTACCCGTTCCCTCTTAAATGGCTCCATATGCTAAATTAACGTATTAGTATGATTATGACCCCCACCAAAAAACTTGAGAAGCAGGAAATCAATGCTTTACCATTAAAGACCTATGATGGCAAAATATGTGTGATCAACACACTGCAGGATGTAAAACCTTCCTGTGATCTGCTTCAGAAGGAAAATATTCTGGGATTTGACACAGAGACCCGACCCGCATTTCATAAGGGAGAACATTATTCTCCATCAATAGTTCAACTTGCTGGAAAAAAATCGGTTTTTATTTTTCAATTGCATCAAGTTGGGTTTTGTAAACCCATCAAACAACTTCTGTCAAATAGAAACATTCTAAAGTGTGGTGTGGCAATAAATCATGATTTATCAGAGTTAAACATGTTGAGTAAATTTATTCCGAGATCTTTTGTTGATTTAGGAGATTTGGCTCGGAAAGCTTTTATCCCCCATCATGGTCTTCGTGGACTGGCAGCATATTTTTTGCGGTTCCGTATATCTAAACAGGCACAAACATCAAACTGGAATATTAAAACACTGAGTAAAAAACAAATTATCTATGCAGCAACAGATGCATGGGTAGGACGTGAGTTGTATCTTAAATTTAAGAAAGAAAAAATAATTTAAATTTATTTGGGAATATGAATTAAATGGGCGTTATCTAATAGGTAACTATAGAAAGTTTATCTTATATAAATTAAGGAGCGTGACCTCCTACTCCTTAAACAAAAGCCCCTTTTGATGGGGCTTTTATATTTAATTCCAGATACAGCTTGGTCTACATATGATTTATTTGGAAATATAATCACTAATATTTTAGAATTCAAACTCATAAAATATCCATTACTAACTAACTTATGAATAAAAAAATAATTGTTTCCATTTCATTACTTTTATTTCTCCTGAATAATTGTGCAGGTCCCCTGTCAGTGATCACACAGAGGGAGCTGAAATCTCACGTACGCTATTTGGCGTCCGATGGGCTACAAGGTCGGTTCCCCGGCACAGATGGAGGTAGGAAGGCAGCAGAATATATCCGTAATCAGTTTGAAAGTTCAGGGCTTACTTTATTGGGTGATGCCGGGTTCCAACATTTTGATGTTATAACTGATGCAGTTTTAGGATATGACAATACTTTGACGATTGACACTTACTCTTATACAGTAGGAATAGATTTTATTCCATTGTCTTTTTCTCAAAATACTACACTAATAGCTCCCGTAATATTTGTTGGCTTTGGATTTAATTTTCAAAATGACAGTCTATCCTGGAATGATTATTCCGATATTGATGTGACCGGAAAGTGGGTGCTCATCCTGCGTGGTTCTCCAGATGGAAATAATCCACATGGAGACTATCCCGAACACAGCTCTTTGCGAAAAAAAGTAACGATTGCCAAGGACCACTCAGCAGCAGGTGTGATTTTTACATCGGGATTAAAATTTGACGAAAGTGATAATCTAATCCCCTTGCAATATGACCAGGGCCAAACAAGTGTCACGATCCCTGTGATACATGTAGCGAGAGGGATTGTGGACATTCTTTTGAAGGAATCTGGTAATAATCTTATTTCTTATGAAAACAATGTAATTCAAAAGATGGAAAAGTTTAAAGCTATTAGATCAAAAAAAATCGTTTCAGCTTCAACTGATGTTAAATATAAAATGGTCCAAACTCAAAATATCGTAGGATTATTGCCTGGAATAGATAAACAGTTGCAGAATGAATATGTAGTCATTGGAGCCCACTACGATCATTTGGGGTTTGGAGGAAAAAACTCAGGGTCCCGGAGACCTGATAATTACGAAATTCACAATGGTGCAGATGACAATGCTTCCGGTGTTTCTGTTATGATAGAACTTGCTGAAACGTTGTCGCATCATCATTCCAATGCCAGAACAATGGTCTTCATTGGATTTGGGGCGGAAGAAATGGGGTTGTTAGGATCAAAATATTTTGTAAAAAGTGGACTAATTGAAAAAGATAATATTCAGATCATGCTGAATATGGATATGGTTGGTCGTTTTGACAAAAAAGTGAAAAAGATCAGTATTGGTGGAACACATACAGCTGTCGATCTTGAATCAGAAATCGAGCCTATTATATCTAAAACCAATCTGCAATACTCTTTTTCACCGGAAGGGTACGGACCTTCAGATCACTCAAGCTTTTATGTGAGTGATGTCCCTGTCCTGTTTTTCTTTACAGGAGCTCACAGTGATTATCATACACCGGACGATGATACAGAAAAAATTAATTATAAAGGGATGGAGGCTATTTCCCAATTGATTTTTTCTATTGCTAATCATTTATCAACCATGGGTGAACGACTTGTTTTTCAGGAAGCTGGTTCTAAAAAACAGGAAGAACGTCAGCGATTTAAGGTCACACTGGGCATTATGCCGGATTATACATATTCGGCAACAAGTGGCTTAAGAATTGATGCTGTTCTAAAAGACAGGCCTGCATCCAATGCAGGTCTTGAAGATGGGGATATTATCATTGAAATGAACGGAGGATCAGTGGACGATATTTATGAATACATGCACCGGTTGTCAGATTTTCATCCTGGAGATGAAGTAACAGTGAAAGTGCTACGAGGAAAAAACGAAAAAACTGTAACAGTAAAGTTTTAGATTAAATCCACTCTAGATTACGCTTAATGAAAACAAAATCTTTACTAATACTAACTGTATTTTTTTCTTTTTCTGAAATAAAACAATTGACAATTGACAGAGATAACGGTGGGGCTTGAAATAATAAAATTATCAATCTTTATATTTATCTATAATGGTTATTTCTTCAACTCTTCCCTGGAAATACCCATTATAAACATTCTCGGATAACCATTTTTTCTCCGATTCAATTTCAGAAAAAACAGTTTTCGTCCACCAGTATTTTTTTCTACTGTCCCATAAATAGTTTCTGGCTTTCAGTATATCTTTTGTTTCGAAGGGGCTCCCTATGGCTAATATCTTATAATATGGAATTATGGAATTTTCTATAAGTTCAAGCACTGGCTTATTGTCACCATAAATATTATGAGTAAGGAGGTGAATCAGCGCGTCCACGTCATTCATTGCGCGGTGTGAATCATAATAAAACCCGTGCCAAACACACAGGAGTTCCTGCTTAAAACTTGCAAATCCTCTGTCAATCCAGTCTATATCATATATAGAACAAGCCCATAATTTTCCCCGTGATTCAGGAAGGGATCTGTCCAAAAAAGCTCTGTCAAAACTTGCGTTGTGGGAAACAATCAGATTTGATGAATCGAACATGTTTTTAACACAATTCCAATCAATTTGTTTTCCAGTCACCATTTCATCTGTAATCCCATTTACTGCCGAAGCTTCTTCTGTGATTGGAATCCCTGGGTCGTGAAAGGATTCGTATTGATCTTGGATTGATAGAATATCTCCCGTTTGTTCATTAATGGAAACGGACTTTACAGCAAGTTCTAGAATTCCATCTTCCTGTCTGTTCTTTCCGGTGGTCTCAACATCTAAAAAACATATTAGTTTCCCCTGCCCAGAAAATAAGTCTGTTTCAGGAAAACTTTTGAACTCCCCATTAAATTTTGTAATTGATATGTTTCCGTCTTTTTGAATGAGTGCTTTAGTGAATGACATGATCTTCCTCTACTGAAGTTCTGAAAGAATATCTGATATCTGTTTACTATAATAAGGGGTTATATGGCCTGTACATTGGTTGTCCTTTAAGTGACCAATCAGTTGATTACGAATCTTGACACCATAGTAATTTTCCAAAAGATAACGATACATTGAAAGCTGTAAGGCATAATGATTGAAATTGCAGTCCATGATGTTAGAGGTAACTGGATGGTTACCCATTTTATTATTAAATGATCTGGTTTTTATTTTCTTGCTGGTTTTCCAATCAATAATCTCATACACATCGGCGGCTTTATCATGGGCGAGAATATCTATGGTTCCTGCTATTTCTAGTTCTGCGCTATAAACAATAACTTCAGTTAATATATCAATGTCTGATTTCATACAATATTTATCTAACCATTTCAATGCTGATGCAGCCTTTGGTTCAGAGGGTTCTCTGTTTTCCTTAATAGACAGTTCAATTTCTTTGTGTACTTTACTTCCATGATCACTGGCTGCCTGCCATTCATGAATAAGTTGTTCCGGCCTCATATGCTTGTATTTTGGGTGTGTATCACAAAGATTTTTAGCAATCTTTATTGCATCAAAAGGTTCGAAAAGTGACCCCACCACTGTTGTGACACTTTGAAAGTTCAATTCCGGAACTGTTTCAAGGATGTACTGGTGTGTTTCCTCGATCAAGGAGATTTTGTTATCAGTTATATGGTTCATTTATTTAAAATTATTAAAGTTTTTCTAAACAGTTATTACTTTGATCCTATCATTTTTCCATCAAATTTAATATGAACATTTTTATATTCCGCTCTATAATAAAAAAGACATTAATAGGTGGATCATTAATTTTTTGATTTCATAACTGGAAATACTTCAAAATATGTACAGACATTTAATAGTTCAATATCATGCCCTCTATCGATAAAATCCCCACACTTACTCCAAATATCCAATTTCCTGGATTGTAAAAATAACCTCCTGATTCAATAGAATATTTTTCTGATTTGAATCCTAATCCGATCCCTGTACCAGTGATTAAATCCTTTGTCACACCTGATTCAGTTTGTTGATTCAATTTATCCGAATTGATACCCCACCCTAAAAAAACAGATTCGGAAAGAGTAAACTTTCCACTTAGGTAAATATCCGGTTGTTGAGTGTCACTCATAAATTTAATGTCCATGTTCAGTTTTAACGGCAAATATGCCAGCTTTTTTGAGACGCTCACTACACAGGACAATGGCAATGATTCATCTTCTGAAGTAAACTTCTTTAATATTATTCCCTGATTTTTTAAGGCAATCCCCAATTCCATTTTTTGTTGTTTCAAAGAAATCAATCCTCCAAAGGAAGATACCATTATAATTGACTTTTTAGATCCAAGCCGACTGTGAAAAAGACCGGTGCTTATTCCATAATTAAGCACCCCATATTGGGAGGATATGCTACTGCTAAGCCAAGTGTCATTTGAGCTATAAGAACCCAAAGATTTCCCGTCCTCATCATATCCATCAAATTGTCCATAATCCATTTGCCGGTAATGAAAAGAATAAACCCTTTTATTTTTAGGGAAAATCCATCCAATGTGTTTTGAATTCACATTAGCAGGATAACGAATCATCTCTAAAATATATTTTTTATTATCAACTCCTCCCAGTACGGACGGATTTTGTCTGTCTGCTTCCTGAATATTCAGTAATGTCCCTCCGCCCCCCAGGGAAACGGTTAAAGCGCTGTACCACGAATTAAGTCCTTCATAGCCAGATTGCCCATTTACAAAACACAGTCCGGAAAAAATTAATAGAAAACATGTTTTATGTTGTTTCATCATCTTACAGCATGGATGCCGGATTGATGTCCAGCTGAATTCGAACGGATGCGGTTTTCCCCAATTTCGTCTGTGAAAAATTTTTCTTTAGATACTGATGTAGTTTGTTCCCATTCGGGTCTTTTTCTTTGGATGATTTAAAAATCA
>CAZOUJ010000029.1:12317-12983 GCA_964582955.1 uncultured bacterium | reverse complement strand
CTGTGTCCGTTTTGGGTGTGCCCATTATTATTACTGAAAACGGGGTTGCAGATGCAGAGGATAATAGAAGAGAATTGTATATTAAGCGATATCTGTATGCCGTTTCAAAGGCTATTGAAAACGGGTTTGATATCAGAGGTTATTTTTACTGGAGTCTTATAGATAATTTTGAATGGTCATTTGGCTACGATATGAAATTTGGACTTTTCGCTGTTAATCATATCACACAGGAACGAACCCTTCGGAGAGGGGCAAAAGCATTTATTGACATTGTCAAAAATAATACATAGTTCTGGATTTGACTAAAACTAGATGTGTAAATATAGAACATTCAATTTTCTATATCTTTGTGAGTGAGCTTATAACTTGTGACTTACACAAATATAAAATACAGCGCAGAATATGCAACAAACTGATTGTTAAAAATTTAAAACATATGGTAATACATTTTATCTATGATAATTAAAATCAGCAAAGCGGGCAAGTATAATACAGATGCTTTTAAAATCAACTTGGCATTTTTATTTGTTCTTCTAAATGCAAGAGGAACAGCAGATATGGAAAATATGAGAGATAGCGTGAACACTCCGATTGCATAAATCCACCCGGAATCCCCAATGATGTAGAGGAACATTGAAACGGGGATTAAAAGAGTCAAATGCCAGA
>CAZOUJ010000029.1:1451-12306 GCA_964582955.1 uncultured bacterium | reverse complement strand
CATTTTAAAACCTGCTTTCGCATAATCCTTTTGACACATCCAAGCAATTGCAAAAAAATGTGGATGCTGCCATAAAAACATAATGAAAAACAAAACCCAAGCACCTAAGTCCAAATGACCTTTCGCAGCGGCCCAGCCCCCTACAGGTGGAATAGCACCTGGAATAGATCCGATAGATGTGTTCAACCACGTTATTTTTTTCATTGGTGTATAAACCAATACATATAAAAAGGCAGTCAGAATAGATAGAAACCCGGTTAAGGTGTTTACCTTCCAAACGAGTAAAGTACTGCCAGACAATACCAGTAGAATTCCAAACATAAGAACATTACTGGGAGATACAATCCCTGAAGGAATTGGCCTGTTTTATGTGCGTTACATCAGGCTGTCAGTATCACGATCCAGATAATGGTTCAGGGCACCAGAACCACCTGCTGTTAATGCAGTGCCAACCAAGGTTAATATTAACTTAGACCATGAATCAATACCATCCCCACCCAAATAGTAACCCAGCACTGTAGTAATCAGCACTAGGGACATTATATTTGGTTTTAGTAGCTCAAAATATGCTGCCAGGACAGTTTTAGCTGGTTTTTTTAAAAGCAACATTTATTTATCCCTTAAAAATGACAAATCTGAGAGTCTTAACGACAACAGGAAACAAGTGCCCAGTACAGCTGCACCGTTCACCACATGGAAACTAGTGATGAAAGGGTTTTTGGCGGTCCAAATAGTTGTAGCTCCTAAAAGTATCTGCACTCCAACTAAAATTTCCAATGCATATAAATTTATTTTTACAGTGTTCGAATAATGATGTGATTTTTGATACATCTTGACATGAATAAATACCATGAAAAATAATATAAAAAGTGCTCCAAGACGATGAAAAAAATGAATCAAAACTTGAAATAATGAAATTTCCGGCAGATCCATATCGAAACGCCAGCTATTAATTGTTGATAGCATTGACTCATTAAATGCTGGGAGCCAGGAACCGGCCATTGTTGGAAAATCATAAATGGCCAACCCTGAATCTGTGTGGCGCATCCATGCGCCAAAAATTAATTGCAAATAAACAGCAATTGTGAACATCATCAATATTGAACTGTTTTTATCTTTATCATGGTGTCTTAAAAAAAAATCTTTTGACAAAGTATATGCGATTAGTATAACTAGTAAAAAAAATGTTTGTGCAATAACCCCGTGCAGTAAGGAAATAAGGGTTGGTAAAAAATATATTACAGTTAATCCTCCTAGTACTCCCTGAACAATAATCAATATCAAAGCGGTATATCCAAGTAATTTTACCGATTTTCTTGATTCCCTATAGCCTAACCAAATTGCCAGTAGCAACGTTAGAGCACCTACCAATGTTGCCAGCATTCGATGTCCATGTTCATAAAAAATACCACCAACCATATCTGCCCAAGGAAATGCAAACATTTGGTAGCCATAGGTTGTTGGCCAATCCGGAACGGAGAGACCAACCTCAAAGCTTTTCACCAGAGCGCCGGCAAATATTAATAAAAAAGTAGTAAATACAATTATCTTGGAAAAGCAGCGTAGGTTTTTAGAAGGCACTGATATCATAAATGGGGTTTTATGCGTATTAAAAAGAGAATAAGTATACGAAATATATTACAATATTATATTCAAGAAAATCGCAATAATAAACCAATGTCTTGTCCCAACCTTTTTATATCTTTAATACATTTCAGTTATCCTCACCCATTGGAAAATATTGTGCGGAGTTGTAATTTTTTGAGTAATGATTAAACCAATTATGTCGAAACCGTCTGAACATAATTTTGTTTTCATTTATTATTATTAAGAAATAAAAAATGAAATTAATTCCTAAATTATTTTTCATACTTTTATCTATCACACCCGTTTTTTCCATCACTGGCTATGTTCGTTATGCTGAAGCATCATGGTGCATGGACGATTGTTCCATTTACTACCTTGAAGACGAATACGGTGAATTTTTAACTTGGATCACCCATTTGAATGACATTGACATGTTGAATCCTTATACCAATAGGTTTGTTGAACTTGAAGGTGAAGAAATCTGGTGCGTAGAATGTGGAGCTATTGATGTAAACTCCATTGAAATTTCAGATGATTGTGAGTTCCCTGTTGAGTGTTTTGCGGACCCCTGTACTGTGGAATTTTGCACTGAGTTCCCTGAAGCAGAGTGTGTTGCTAATTATTGTGAAGGCTGCTGGGCTGATTTTTATATGGATGGAGAATGGCTGGATTGTAGTGCCCAAACCGGTTGTATTGATTTAACCGGGATTGATTTTGGTGACTGTGACATGGTACTAGGCATTGGCTGGACTAATGATAATTGTGAATATATTTCAGGCTGTGACTGGGTAGTAGACGGAATTGATCATTCAAATGCTTTTTTCGGTTCAATGGATGAGTGTTATGAAGTATGCGTGAATTCACCTCCAACAGAGACTGTTGCCTATACCATCCAGCAAGGATGGAACCTGGTTGGATTACCGCTGGGGGTGGATAATGCATCCTATCAAATTCTGTTCCCTAGTGCGATTGTAGGGACACTTTATTCCTTTGATATCGGATATAATTTAGAAGAATATTTAAATCCGGGAACAGGATACTGGCTTCGGTTTCAATCTTCAGGTACGCTAGAGATATCAGGAAATGAAATTTTAGATATCACTATCTCCCTGTCCCAGGGCTGGAATCTCATTTCAGGTATAAGTCAACCCTTTGATGTAAACAACATCTATGATCCAAATAATATCATCGTTCAAGGTACATTCTATGGTTTTGAAAACGGATATACTGAAGCCTATCAACTAACTCCAGGTGAAAGTTACTGGGTTCGGGCAACTCAATCAGGGGTCATAATAATTAGTGAATAGACAGCAGTCTGTTTAATTATAATTCATTACCAACTTTGTCATTCTAAATTATTTAAAAAATAAATAATACTAGATCATTTCCCCGTGAAAATTCTCCTCTTGGAACCCTATTTTACCGGTTCCCACCGTTCGTGGGCGGAAGGGCTAAAAAAACATAGTAACCATGACATAACCATCCTGTCTCTTCCTGGAAGATTCTGGAAATGGCGAATGCATGGAGGTGCGGTGAGCCTATCTAAAGAATTTGTAAAACTCCAGGGCACCTTTGATCTTATACTGGCAACAGATATGTTGGACCTGACAACATTTTTATCATTAACTCGAAAACAAACCTCAGATATTCCTACGGTTGTTTATTTTCATGAAAATCAATTATCATATCCCTGGTCTCCTGATGACCGCGATATATTATTAAAAAGGGATAAACATTACGGTTTTATTAATTTTACTTCCGCTTTAACTTGTGACCGAGTTCTTTTTAATTCTGAATACCATCGTTCATCTTTTCTTTCCGAATTGCCTAAATTATTGAAACATTTTCCAGATTTTAATGAACTGGATTCTATCAAAGAGATTGAATCCAAAAGTTCAGTTCTTTACCTTGGTATGGATCTGAAACAATTTGATCAATATCAATCAAAACAAAATGGGGACCCAGTCATACTATGGAATCACCGATGGGAATACGATAAAAATCCAAAGTCGTTTTTTAACCTCCTTACCTCATTGATGGAAAATAAATATGATTTCAAAGTTGTTATCCTAGGTGAAAACTTTTCTAAATCCCCCAGAGAATTTCAAGAAAATATTGAAAAACTGGGTGATAGAATCGTTTTCACAGGTTTTGCTGAATCATTCGAGGAGTATGCCCATTGGCTCTGGCAATCAGATATTCTTCCGGTAACAAACAATCAGGATTTTTTTGGGGCAAGCATCATGGAAGCAGTGTACTGTGGTTGTCACCCGATTTTACCGGTAAGGCTCACTTATCCTGAACTATTTCCTTCAGAATATCTATATCAGGATGAAAAAGAATTATTTGAAAAAACTGTATCCGCTCTATCTCAAGTGCAATCAATCAGAAAGAATTCTCTTCGAAATACTGCCGCTGAATATGACTGGAAAATCATGGCGTTGAAATATGATTCTACATTTACCAGCTATATGAATAAACCAATTGAATAAGCTGTTTTCCACACTATTTATCCTTTTAGGATTTTTGCCGTTTTCCAGCTGTGTTAATATGAAATCTGGTACACTATTAGTTTCAGTTGAAAATTGGATGTTTAGACAGGCGGGCACTGAAACGTGGTACCCTGCAGAAGTACCGGGACATGTTCACACTGATTTAATGAAAAACTTATTGATTCCTGATCCGTTTATAGGAACAAACGAATTGGATGTACAGTGGGTTGAAAATGAAGATTGGGAATACTTTTCACATTTTCAAATTAATAGATCACATCTCCAACATGACCGCATTAATCTCACCTTTGAAGGACTGGATACATATGCTGATATTATTCTAAATGATTCTCTAATTCTTCAAACTGATAATATGTATATCCCATGGTCAGTTGATGTAAAAAAATATTTAAGGGTGGGTGAAAATGTTTTGCAGGTTTATTTTCACTCTCCTGTGTTAAAGGGACAGGAAAAACTGAACTCACACCCCCATCTCATCCCCGCATCTAATGAATCAAAACCTGTGGGGCATCAAACCTCTGTTTTTACTCGAAAAGCACAATATCATTACGGCTGGGATTGGGGACCACGATTGGTCACATCCGGAATTTGGAGACCGGTAACTTTACAATTTTGGAGTGGCGCAAGGATCAATGATATTTATTATAAGTTGGATTCACTTTCAAAACATTCTGCTGACTATTCCATTGAGCTCTCCGTTGAATCTATTAATGACATTGATGCTGAACTGACCATCAGAATGGCTAATAAAACAACCAGTCATAAAGTATATTTAAAACAGGATAATAACAATTTCACAATCACCCGAAGTATAAAAGATCCCATTTTATGGTGGCCCAATGGTTCCGGGGGACAAAAAATGTATGATATTGAAATTATTCTTACACAGTCTAACCAAATACTTGACAGGGAAAACGAAAAAATCGGTGTGCGAAAAGTTGATGTGATTCAAAAACCAGACTCACTTGGGTCAAGCTTTTACGTTCAGATAAACGATATACCAATTTTTATGAAAGGTGCAAATTACATTCCCGGAGATTTTTTCAATGTTCGGGCATCAAACCGCTACGAACAGGTCATACAAAATGCTGTGGAAGCAAACATGAACATGCTTCGTGTTTGGGGAGGTGCAATATATGAAAATGATAAATTTTACAATCTGTGTGATAGCAACGGAATCCTTATCTGGCAGGACTTCATGTTTGCCTGCTGTATGGTTCCGGGAGGGAATCAGCACATTCAAAATATCAAAAAGGAAGCAGAATCAAATGTAAAACGATTGAGAAATCATCCTTCTCTTGCGCTATGGTGTGGAAATAATGAAAGTCTGACAGGGTGGCGAGAATGGAACTGGCAAGATACATATTCACTACACGGAAAAGATTCCGTTGCCGTATGGGAAACATATGATCAAGTTTTCCATAAACTGCTCCCTCATGTGGTGGATTCATTGGACCCTGGAAGATTTTACTGGTCCTCTTCCGCTTCTTCAGGATTTGGCGACCTTCAAAATCCTAACACCGGAGACCAGCATGAGTGGGGTGTCTGGTTCGGGCAAATGCCTTACCAGCGGTATAAGGAAAATGCAGGGCGTTTCATCAGTGAATATGGTCTCCAATCTCTCCCGGAAATAAACACTATTCAAAAATTTGATTCAACCATCACAGGTTGGAAGCTAGAGACCACGGCACTAAACTTCAGGCAACGTTCAAAAATGCCGTGGATCTCTAAAAATTTCACCGGTTTTGATATGATGGAGTATTACATCAACAAGTATTTCTTCTCCCCTGAAAACATTGAAGATTTTATTTATTTGAGCCAATTGAATCAGGCTCTTGGATTGACAAACGCCATTCACTCTCACCGCAGAAATAAACCATACACTATGGGTTCACTTTACTGGCAAATTGATGATGTCTGGCCCACTGTTTCCTGGTCATCTGTTGATTATTTCGGGAACTGGAAAGCTGCACACTATGAAGTGAAAAAAGCCTTTGACCCAGTTTTGATTTCACCTAATGTGGATGGTACTACCCTAACGATCACTATAGTAAATGATAAATTGGATAAAATTTCTGGAACGGTATTCCTGGATGTTTTTACGTTGGATGGGTCAAGGATTTTCTCTACGGATATTCAAGGAAATATTCCATCAAACAGTTCAACCAAAATCTATAACGAGTCCGTTGAAGAAGTTCTCTGTGGGCAGAAAGAAAATAATGTATATCTATTCACTTATCTGGAAACTGAAGACTCAACAATAACTGAAAATATTTTTTATTTTGTTGATCCGAAATACTTGAAATTGAACTTACCAAAAATTTCTCCCAGCATTAAAAAAAATCAAAATGAATGGATCGTTTCCTTGACATCTTCCACTCTTGCGAAAGATGTATATTTATCATTTGATACAGCCATGGGAAAATGGTCTGATAATTATTTTGATCTCCGCCCCGGTGTTAAAAAAACTGTAATTTTTATTCCTGAAATCAAAATAGAAACTCCCAAACCAAAGCTAAACATCATATCCCTTGCAGACATTAATGAATAGAATATTTCTAGTTTTTTTCTTTTTAATTTCCTGTTCACCCAAATCCACGGTAACAGATTATGTAGATCCCTTTATCGGTACCGATGGAACGGGACACACATTTCCTGGAGCCACTACACCTTTTGGAATGGTTCAACTTTCACCGGACACCAAAGATGGCGGCTGGGATAATTGTTCTGGATATCATTCATCTAACTCCACAATTTTAGGTTTCAGCCATACTCATCTGTCAGGAACCGGAGCAATTGATTATGGAGATATTCTCATAACTCCTGCAACAGGAAAACTTCAACTTGATCCTGGAGAGGAAAACAATCCTGGATCCGGTTATCGTTCCAGTTTTCGTAGTGAAACAGAACTTGCGGAACCGGGATACTATTCCGTTACACTGGATGATCACGGTATCCAGGCAGAACTGACAGCAACCTCTCGCGTTGGATTTCATCGTTACACATTTCCAAAAGGGTCTTTAGCCCATGTCATTATTGACCTTGCACATGGATTGGGAGACAGGGCAACAGAAACAAACCTGAATATTATTGGTCCAAATAAGGTAACCGGAATGCGTCGTTCAACCGGTTGGGCAAAAGATCAGTATATTTATTTCATTGCAGAATTTTCACAGCCTTTTTCATCTTTCGGGATTTCTGATAGCTCTGCATTTACTGAAGGTGATGAATCTGGAAGAGGAACCAAAGTAAAGGGCGCAGTATTTTTTGATGAATTGAAAGGCCCACTCTTAATCAAGGTTGCTCTTTCAGCCGTGGATATCCCTGGAGCGAAAAATAATTTAAATGCAGAACTGCCCGGATGGGGCTTTGATGAAGTAAGAGCTCAGGCTCTTGAAACTTGGGCAAAGGAATTATCTGTTATTGATATTCCCAAGGGGGGTGCAACAGAAAAAACAATATTTTACACTGCACTGTATCACAGTTTCATTGCCCCAAATATTTTTTACGATGTGGATGGGCGTTATAGAGGAGCAGATCTACAAATCCACAAATCAGAAGAGGGCTCGGGAATGTACACCGTTTTTTCACTGTGGGATACATTTCGTGCTGCTCATCCACTTTACACTTTAGTAAAACCAGGTTTTGCAGAGGATCTTGTAAAAACCCTTCTCACCAAACAAAAAGAGGGCGGACTCCTGCCCGTGTGGGAGTTGGCTGGGAACGAAACTGGAACCATGATCGGATATCATTCTATCCCTGTTATCGCCGATGCTTATGTCAAAGGCTTACGAAACTTTGATGTTAACTCCGCTCTTGATGCCATGATTCTCAGCGCTGAACAGGATCACCTGGGATTGTCATCCTACAAACAGGAAGGGTACATTGCCCTGGAAGAAGAAAACGAATCCGTCTCAAAAACACTGGAATATGCTTATGATGACTGGTGCATCGCCGTTATGGCTGATAGTTTAGGGAAAGAGGATGTTGCAAACCAATTTTACAGAAGGTCTTTGAACTACCAGAATGTCTATGATCCCAAAACAGGGTTCATGCGGGGGAAAAAGTACGGAGGGTGGGACAGTCCCTTTGTTCCTTTTGAGGTAAATGCGACATTCACGGAGGCAATTTCCTGGCAATACAGTTTCTTTGCTCCTCATGATACAGAAGGATTAATCGAGCTGATGGGAGGAAAAAAATCTTTTACGACCAAGTTGGATTCTCTTTTTTCCGTGTCCCCAAATTTGACCGGACGACATCAGCCAGATATCACCGGCCTCATTGGACAATATGCACACGGAAATGAACCCAGTCATCAATTCGCTTATCTTTATGCATTTACGGGTGAGCCCTGGAAAACCCAGGAAAAAATAAGACAGATCATGGATAATCTATACAAAAGCACAAGAGATGGTCTTTGCGGAAATGAGGACTGCGGACAGATGTCTTCCTGGTATGTATTCAGCGCAATGGGATTCTATCCTGTAACACCAGGAAAAGATTACTATGTTTTTGGGGCACCCTATTTTGAATCAGCAGAGATCCACCTTGAAAACGGGAAAACATTTTCTGTTCGTGCACCGAAAGTTTCATCCAAAAATAAATATATACAATCTGTGAAACTGAATGGGAAACCATACACAAAATTATTCATTAGCCATCGGGACATCATAAACGGCGGTGAATTATTTTTTCAAATGGGTGCCAGACCAAATAAAAAACGGGGAACTAACTTAATTGATCTTCCTGAATCAAGCATACCAATCAGGGCGGTAATCAATCCTGTTGTTGAGGCTCCTGCAAAAGCTTTTTTAGAACCCATGACAATCACTATGAAAAAAATGATGGAAGACGCCGCAATTCATTACACAACTGATGGATCTATTCCGGATAAAACCTCACCCATTTATACAGAACCTTTTAAAATTAACCAATCTTCAATGGTTCAGGCTGTTGCAATGAAAGATGGATTGTTCCCCAGTTATGTTGAAAAGGTGTACTATTATAAACTTCCATATGAAATCAGTATCAACTACCATGAGCCGTACAGTGCTCAATACACTGCCGGTGGTGATAAAGGACTGTTTGATTCCATCAGAGGAATCCCTACTGCATGGGGGGCCTGGCAGGGATGGTTCGGTCCCGATTTTTATGCAACTATAAATTTAGGAAAAGGAAGAGAAATTCAATCTGTAACTGCAACCTTTCTCCAAAATGCAGGTAGCTGGATCTGGTTACCAAAGTTTGTTTCATTTTCTATTTCAAAAGATGGTAAGGGCTTCAGAAAAATTGAACAACTCACCCATAAAATACCGTTAAAGGAATACGAACCAACCACCCTCGATTTTCAAGCAGATGTCAAGCAGGAAATTCAATTCATCCGGATCCATGCAAAAAATATCGAGACCTGCCCAGAGTGGCATCCCGGTGCTGAAAATCCTGCCTGGATTTTTATTGATGAGATTGTCATTGAGTGAGATTCATATTAAACTCCAGCTCTATTTAGGAGAATAATTGAGTTTTATAAATCGAAACTGGACGCCGGAAACAGCCGATGAGTGGCGGAAAGAAGACTTCATTTCTATTTTACTTTCATCCCTTTCCTACATCTGCCTCATGATCGGGACAGCTTTGGCCTTTTTACTTATGCCATCTGGATTTATCATTCTGTGTATTGGAATCGCCCTTGCCTTGCTCATGTATTGGGTCATTGACCCTAAATTAAAAACCATTTCGTCAGAGTACGAGAAAAAACAAAAAGATTATCTCATGAAGCTGGATGAAATACAAAAATGGGAGGCAAAAAAATGAGCAAGGGCCTTGCTGTTGTCATCGGTATGACCATTGCCTATGCTGCTTCCTTTGCAGGAATGATCTTTGCGTACCTTGCATACAAACGGAAACAAAAAAAAGAAAACAGTGATTGATTTTATCCTTCTTCAAACATCTCAGCGAATAGGAGACCCTTCTCTAGGAGTTATCATTCCAGGATTCATTCTTTTATTATCTTTTGTTTTAACATTACTGCTCATCCGTTATTTTGACCGGAGCAAGGATAAATGATTCAGTTTGAATTTTTGGATTGGCTCTGGCTAATCCTTTTTGTTTTACTCATGGTGTTTTTTGGTACTTATTTTTACAGAATGGGTAAGCGCTCCCAATCGGTTTTTTTCCTGGCAGGGAGAGGGCTTCCCTGGTGGCTTCCAGCATCCTCAGTCTATGCAACTCACACCGCTACCGATACTCCTATTTGGGTTGCAGGGGTGGTGTACAAATATGGTTTCACCGGACTATGGTATGCTTTTTTCTCAGCTTGGTGCGCTGTCAGTGCTTTTATATCTACACGAATCTTTCGGCGATCCTTAGCCTACAGCCAGGCAGAATGGCAGAGCCTTCGTTTTGGAGGTTTAGGCTCCGAAATGCTCAGAGGCTGGCTCGCAGGATGGCAGACCTTTATGAATATGTTCATCCTTGGATGGGTGGGAATTGCCATGGGAAAACTGTGCAACATGCTCTTCGGATGGGAACTGTGGCTGGGGCTTGTGGTCTTTACCACCATCGGAGCGGTTTATGTATTACTCTCTGGATACTGGGGCGTGGTTATGGCAGATTTTCAGCAGGGTGTCATTGCATTTCTTATCATCATTATTGTGTCTGTGTGGGGTGTTGTCGCAGCAGGCGGTCCAGACCAAATCATTTCCAGGTTAAATGATTATAACAGCACGTGTGAATGGAAACCTCCGGACAATAATACG
>CAZOUJ010000029.1:0-1441 GCA_964582955.1 uncultured bacterium | reverse complement strand
AATTACACAACCTGAAACCGGTAAACCCCTGGCCATAAGCGACCCATTTCAGCTTTCTGATTCCGTTCAAGAAAAGGAGATCTCAGATACAGAAAAAAAGGTCAGTACTTTTGTAAAAACAGCGGACAACGACCAACAACTAAAAATCCTGTTTCCCGGTACAGGAGATATTTTGAGAGGAGGCTACGGTTATCAGATCGTTTGGACAGCAGGACACACGGGAAAACATGTAAATGTGGACTATTCCACTGATAATGGAACCACCTGGGAGTCCATATCGGTAAATCATTTTGATGGGCAGTCGTGGCGTCTGAGTATGTTCAGCTTTACAGGTATGTATGAGGGTCAGTTCCCGGTAGCCTGGTTTATTACCATGATGATCATCGCTCTCATCGGTGGGTTTGGAATGGGGACCTCCATTGACTGGTATCCGGAAGCACAGCGGATTCAATCTGCAAAAACCGTGCGCGATGCATCGTACAGTATCTGGGCCGGCTCGGCAATGGTGCTCATCAGAAATTCTGTCTGGGCAGCAGCAATAATCGGGTTTTTTGTTCTCTTCCCTGAAATTGGACACAGCGGTAAGTACGAAATGGCATGGTACCGGGTGGGATTTGAATATCTGCCTGTAGGCTTGGTAGGATTTTTGTTTGCCGGAATATTGGCCATTCACCTTTCCACTGTTTCCACCCATTTAAATTTAGGAGCCATGTACGCCACCAGAGATTTTTACCATCACTACATAAATCCCAACGCAGGGGAAGAACAATTGATTTTTGTTGGCCGGGCAGCAACATTTGTCCTTTTACTGGGTTCGTTCCTGTTTGGAATGATCATCGGTGAAGAGATTACTTCATGGCTTATTTTTGCCCTGTGGATCATGGCTGCCGGGGTGTGGTTGCCAAATATTCTGCAGGTCGTATGGTGGCGCTTTAATTCCTGGGGATATCTCTCTGCCTGGATCGCAAACCTGGGACTAAGCTGGCTTATTGTCTGGATCCTGCCCAGTATTGGCATTATACCGGAACTCACGGACTATCTTCAATTCTGGACATTGCTCGTTTTGAATGCTCTTAATTATTTACCGGTTACCTTTACCACCAAACCGGAAAATATGGACCACCTGGTGGCCTATTATGTGATGTCCCGCCCCATTGGATTCTGGGGCCCTGTAAAACGGGAAGCAGAAAGACAGGGATTGATCTAAAACCTTTCCATATTTATTTAGGAATCGACTATCACTTTAGTCCCTTCATCGTATGAGCGAAACTGCGGGGGACTACTTCAACAGCACCATCTTCCTAGTCTGCAAAAACTCACCTGCCTACATGAAAGATTATTTCACCATTTCCATCACTATCCAGATCTCCGGTATGTACATCTCTTGGTGTTGAATAGTCGGCCGTAATTACTGCTGATATCTACACAAGAGCTAAAGTAT
>CAZOUJ010000028.1:0-13376 GCA_964582955.1 uncultured bacterium | reverse complement strand
CGGTGTATTAGCTTCATTACTAGCCTTTGTCTTGTTTTTTAGCTAAGTGAATAGAACTGAACCCAACTAACAAAACTAATAGAATTGTAACTGTTTTATTCATGACCTACTCCTGCACATAATTTGTTAAAAAAATAACCCTTAATAATTGGTTATCGAACCGAGAAATTTATTAAGAAATTCTGAGTAATCCTCAGTAAAAATATAATCCACTTCAACAGTGTGATCTTCATCAACGACTGGATTTCCAGCGATAAGGAGCCAGTTAGTTCCTTCATAAGTTTTTAAGATTGTATAATTAATTCCATTTGATCGGACCGCTGTACCAGATACAAGACTGTGCTCTTCATTAACAGAAACAAGTACCTCCCCCAGTGAAATAGTGTTGTAAACATCCCAGATCCCGTTTCCGTTCCGGTCATCAAGGGGCTCCCCTGAGTCCCATGAATCACTAGCATCAATGTCCTGATAATACTCCCCATGGCTGACTGTTCCTGTTTCTGAAACGGCCTGAACATAGTCCATCTCAATTCCCAATTCTTGAAGTATCAAGTAACTCTGTTCTATTTCACCAAGGTAATAATTACTTTTTGCTTTTGATATTTTAAGAGATTGAGCATTAACAGAGAGATCCATCGAAAAAACAAATGATTCATCAGCTTCTAAGACCTGATTGATGTACACTATACATTCGCTGTAAAGACCTGCGGCGAGCTTAATCAAGCCAACTCCAGCCAATGACTCAGCAGTTATAATATCAGATTTAATAGAGTCGAAAATAGCAAATGCAATAGCCTTATTTAGGTTATTCTCACCCTTGATCAGTTCTAGGTTACGAGCATAGCTCCAACCAAGACCCAGATAAACTTCCGGTTCAATAGCATTACGTTCAGAGGCCATAATAAAAGCATCAATAGCTTCCTGATACATGCCGTTCTGAAAATGTGCCCACCCTGTTTCCACCAGAGCATCATAGTTTTCCGGCGGGTTAAAAAGAAAATCATCATCGCTGAGTTTTTCACTACATCCCAGAACGAAAAGAAGGACAATGATACTTGAGAATAATTTTAACGTTATTAGTGTTGGTCTCATTCTATTACTTGATGATCAACATTTTTTTTGTCTGCTGGAAATCATTAGCCGTCAATTGGTAAAAATAAACACCCGATTCCGGCATTGTGCCGGACCCGTGTTTCCCGTGCCAGTTAATCTTATAATGCCCACTACTGAGATCTCCATCAAATATTTTAGCAATCTCCCTGCCCATAATATCATATACCACCAAGGTTACATAACCTTGTTCAGGAAGATCAAAAGCAAAATTGGTAACTGGATTGAATGGGTTTGGATAATTTTGATACAGTGTGTATTGTTCAGGTAAAACAAGGCCTTTATCCAATTCTCCATGATCCCCTGAAAGTACTATGAATTGCCCCAGAGCATTGGTCCTTGCTTGTAAAGAGTTTTCTATAATTTCAGCTCCTATATTCCGCCACTCTCCCTAGTATAGCTCATTAATGCTCATTGTTTGATCAGCTTCATTCAAGAAAAAAGTTACGGTAGCTGAGCGATTTAACTTTTTATCACTAGGCCCGAACATGATAATCTCACTCATTGGAATAAAACCTTCCGGAAGTGAAACTGAACGACCAATCGGAATAGTTCCAGCGGCTATCATTAGTGGACTATCCAAACTTTCACGCTGCAGATTATATTCAGCATTGCCTGCAACAATTCTGGAAGAGGAAATCGGATCATAGTAGTCTACAACAATTGTCAATGAATCAACCTCAAAAAGATTACCGCTCTGGTCACTTCCTTGATAGGTAAAGATATAGGTCCCTTGTGTAGATAATTCCTTGGATGTATGATATATTACGAGGTCAGAACCGTGAGAGGTAAGCTCACTAAGTGTTATAGAACCTGAGTCTCCTGTGGTGACTGAGTATTCTAAGGTCGGTTCTTCATTTCCCAAATAATCAAAAACGCGCCGTTGAGACACTACATAGACATCCAAATAATTTTGAATGCCCGGATTCTGATAAGCATATAGATCACTGAATTCAGGAACAGAAATTATATTTGATACGGCAAAATCATATGTTGCCGGAGGCTGAGTATCATCTGTTTTAGCAATCATTAATAATATGAGTTGAACTCCATCTACTGCTAAGTCCAATGTGTCTTTAAAGGCAAATGACGGGTCAGTTGCTACTGGGATAGTTCCATAACCGGCTTGTTCATCTATATCAAAATCGGTAACCTCATAGTCCGGATTCATTGAATTCAAAAAACTACTCTTCAATATTAATTTTTTCACCTTAAATCGAATACCATCATAACCGTTGAACACCAAAACATCTTCAGCATTTAAATCAGGGCTGAGATAATTAACGTTCCCGGCGAGATCAAAAGAGTACCCCCGCATGATCAGGTAATTATATGACCAGGGTAAAATATCACTTTTAGTATATGGCGCTCCCTTGCCTATTGATGCATCCCAGCTTAACAATGCAGCGGGTTTCCCTGAGGGTGGTGTCTGAAGATTAAATCCTTCAAAATTATAGCTACCATTGTATAGACTGTCAACATGTACTGCATCAAGATAACAGGCCATACTGTAATCTGCAAAGATGTCTTGTACATCAGTATTTATTCCCAATGTTACAAGTGCATCACTTACTGCTTTTATCCCAATTGAATCAGAACGTGCAATTGCCTGAATAATGTCCCACCCAGTACCATCAGCAGTGTATTTTTCCTGAAGGTATGATAGGAAAAGGTGGGCATTCCATTTATCCTTTCTACCTTTCAAGGACTGGTACCCTGTGGCAATGTATGTCAATTGGTTTCCCGCAGTAATAGCGGGGCTTGTACTTCTGCCAAAGAATTTAACGTCACCTGCCATCTTTTTTTGAAGAACAGCACTAACACCCTCAATGATCCAGTTTTCCTGGTCTGGATGGTTGTGCTGCATTATCATCCGAGCGTGCTCCTGTGCGAGTGCATTATAGGTTGCCCGCAGGTCTTCATCTTCGGCATTCAAACTCATAGGATCTGTATCAAGATAGATAATATCACCATGATTGGAATGGGGTTCACCATCAAGTGTGTCAAAAATTGTGCTATATCCGTGGACATAGAGTGAGGACTTTGTGTCATTACGTCCCTTGCCATACTCATCAAAAATATCGGTAAAGACAAAGATAATTTTCCCATTGTTATCAGTATCTTTTTCAACTGTTCCCAAAAATTCACGCAAAGCATCGGCAATGCCCTGAGAAGGATCGTTTGGAGAAATTTCATCAAATGCAGTTACAATTGCAACAAGGTCCGCTGAATCAATTTTCGTTTCCCAGGCTTGGTCATCTACATAGATTTCGCAATTAACTCCCATCAATCGGAGCGAAGCAAAAATAAGGTCTGGTGCGGGTGGAAAAGCTTCGAAACTTTGTATCCAGAACTTACGGCCATATTTTCCCTGCCGATCAATCCATCCAGAAAAAGCACTGTCTGCATTAACAAATGCGCTGTCGGCTGATTGGAACAGAGGACTGATCTTTACATCATCATCAAGGCTAATAATGTCATCATAGGTCTCAGTGGATACCTTCACAGAGAAATTACTGACATATTTAGCAGCACTATCAACCACAATTTCACCCTCAATTGGAACCCCGCCAAAAGTAAGTTTATCCGGATACAATAAATCTACTATGACCAGTTCATCCAGAGTAATTGAGAGTGTGGAATCCAATACATTGAAAAGAACCTCATTAACCACTGGAGCAGTTGTATCCCATTGATAGTCAACTACAAACAAACTGTCTTCAGTTACCGCTTCATTACCATTATTAAAGTTACCTGCCGAATAAAATGTAAAGGGTTCAACGGTTAAAATAAGACTGCTCCGGTTTGGATAATTCTCAAGCAGCTCCGCATCTGCTTCACTCAGTTTGATAAAAGTGGTGTCCTTGGATGTCAGGTAATATACCTCCCCCTGGCTGAATGTTATCCAACTGTCCTCAGAACTATCAAAAAGAGAAAACCCTTCTAAACCACTGCTGATTACCCCTGACCTATCTGGAATAAGAACCTCATTAAAAAACCCAACTCCCATGTTCCACGGTAGTGTCAGGATGTCCGTATCAGCATCATAAACTATTCCAGATGATACAATCTGCGGCGGTTGATTGTCAATATCATCTGAGTTTATTATCGTAACAGGGAGATCTATAACCTCAATGTTACCATTATTGTTTTCATCATAAATGGCATACTCATCTATTGTTAGATAGAGACTGCCTTCTGTATCCATCCCATCAATTAACATCTCCAACTCTTTTTGATCGGCGAGCATCAACTGTTTGATCCTTAAAAATATATCACTCTGGTGCACAAATGGAGTCCCATTAATTCCAGAAAGGTTCATAAAGGAATCTCCGGCGGACAAAGTAAATTTTGAGTAAATCGGAGCAGGATTCGTAACAACTATACGTTTATTCGTTTCCTTTGATCTAAAAAAAACCAATAATGTATTTTCTGAAATATCATAGACAGCACTGTCGGCCAAAAGTGGCAGAGAGTCTAGTGTTGTTGTAATTGGTAATGTACTCATTGCTGAAGGGTTATAGAGAGCATCCATAAAAGCACCCTCAGACAGGTTCACACTCATTGAAGAAATGTCCAGCATGGTTTCTAAACTTTTACTGTCGTTTCTGGTAAGTAAAATTTCCATTGTTTCAGAGTCGGCAGTTTGAACTAAAGAACCAAGGCCTTCCAAAGTTTTAGTGGATCCAATATTATCAGTGAATCCCACTTTGAAAATATTAATATTAGTCTCCTTATCAAGAACACCATTTCCATTTCTATCTTCACCGCTATTGAGAATGCCATCACCAGGACCTCCTAGAAAAACTTCATCTTCAGGTATCTGGTCAAATTGAACCAGTCTGTCAAAAATAAGTGTAAGCTTGTTTACATTGGCATCATAATAAGCAGAACTTAGGGCAGGATAAACACCCTGTCCCGAGACCAAAATATCAATGGAAGTGTATGAATTAGGTTCATATTGGTCCCAGATACCATTCCCATTTGTATCTGTATATTGTTCAGAAACCTCATCAAATTCATTATCACCATCAAAATCTACTAGAGGTTCCGCAGGTGTCCAAAGTGAGTCACCATTCAAATCTGTAAACTCTTCCGCCCCATCCCAGGTGTTGTTACCATTCAGGTCAGTAAGTCCTTCCCCTGGGAACCAGACCCCATCCCCATCAGCATCAAACTCTTGGTCACAAAGTCCATTAAGATTAAGATCATCAAATGGTTCACACTCCCAAAGAGGAGGTGGACCTATATTGTTACAAATCCCATTACCATTATTATCATTGAAGTTCCAAAATCCATCTTCAGGAAATAGAAAATAACCATCCTCAAAACTTTCTAATCCATCAAAGACTCCATTACCAAAACTTTCATCCCAGTCACTGTCATTATCGCATATGTAGATGCCATTATTGTTAACTCCACAGTCTGTAAATTCCTCCGCCCCATCCCAAATACCATTATCATTTAAATAGGTAAATTGTTCGGCTGGACTATAAACACCATTACCATCTGTATCTTCAAATGGTTCAGCATTATCTCTTATAAAAGCTCCCTCTTCAATAACTAATTGAAGGGATGACAGATCGAGGGCCTCTATTGCATTCACAAGGTTTAGGTCATTCCCCCAAATATCTCTGTTCTCCCACTGATCAATGATTCCTCCGTAGACCAGTGATATTTGAAGCACATCTGAATGAAAATCTTCATTCAGAACAGTCCCACCGGAAAAAATAACATCAGGATTTGGTCCTCCATTATCGTCATCAAAAGTCATTCGACCCAAGAGAATGTTATTGGTATAAATACTGTCAGAAAAAGTGATAGTCAGCACATTGGACCCTGCATCATAGCTAGTAGAAGTAATAGAAGTACTTTGTGCAGTGGTTAAACCTATTAATCCTGCAAGGAGAATTTGACTTAAAAAAAGTATCTTTCTTTTCATATCACAGGCCAATTGCTATTGTGAATTGTTTGACAAATCCCAGTAAACCGTAATTGGAAACAGCCATATCAAACCGGAAATCATTTGCTATTGGGGTAATCTCCCCAAGATGCAAACCTACACCCCCCATAAAGGAAGCAGAATTATGGTTAGAGTACAATCCTCCACGAAGAAAAAGAATATCCATGAAACCATATTGCATGCCCATATTTATTCTTTCTGAAGAATCATTCGGATGAACCGCATCTATGGCAAACATCAATTTGTGGTTCACCAAATCTTCAAAGAAATCATATGAGATGCCCACTTGAAACATAAGCGGCATATGGTAAGCCCTAAATGATTCTGGTTCTGGAAGGAGTTCCCCATCATGATAGTCATCAAAGGTAGCATCTTTCCCATTCTTCTTAAAATCCAGCTCAGGTCCAAAATTTCGTACGGACATTCCAAGTTTTAAAGAATTGAAACCGGTTATATACAATGTACCGATATCTACAGCCCAAGCACTTGCTTCATAGTTATATAGATTTATTGATTCACTTATAAATGAAATATTTGCACCAAATGAAAACCTGTCAGTTAAAGAGTTCGCCCAGGAAATACCAAGGGCCAAGTCATTCCACACAAATGAGCGACCAGTTCCTTGCTGGTTTTGTACAGTGGTTTCGTTAATATCACCGGTTGAAAGTTGCCGCATATGAACAGCTACATTGCCCATCGAGGTTTTCAGCCCCCCGGAAATGCTGTGGTAGTTAATGCCGGCAAACCAGTTCACTCGGGAAAAGAAAATGTTTGGTCCATTCATATAAACAAGTGCAGCAGGATTGTAGAAAACGGCAGAGGCATCAGTGATCTTTGTTCCTACCACACTATTTGCCATTCCCATCACCCGTGCATCAGGGCTGATATCAAGAAAATGAGCTCCAGATGTCCCCACTTTTTCAAAGTCCTGTTGACCAATTGTCATTGATAAAAACAGAATTGGTATTATTCCTATTGTATATCGTTTCATGAGCGTTCGTATTCTATCGGAAGATTGCAAATTTACCAATGTATTTTTCAATATCTTTGGATGATTGTCCTACAATATTGACATTAGGTGCTTCAACTACATATACATAAAGTCCACTCACAACAGACTGATTGTTCCTAGTAACCAGGTCCCAGTATTCATCGGCTTGTCCATTAGTATGTTCAATCTCTTTAATGAGATCACCACTTAAAGAAAAAATTGAAATTTTCGCCACAGGAGGAAGATTGGTGAACTTAATTCTATCCTCATATTCTACTTCCCACTCAGCCGTACCACGATAGGGGTTAGGAACAACCAAAACTCTTTCAAGAGGGAAAATATCATCACCGGTTTCATAAAGAGTGCCGGGGAAAACCGGTATGGGAGCATTATCCGCAGACTTTTTATAGTTGCTCAAAGGAGAATATGATGGAAGCAGTTCCTGTCCCGCTTCCTCCGCAGATTTGAAGCCATCATAGGCAGAAACAGCATAATAATATGGAATCCCTTCAAGTGGAGTATCAATAGTGTCTCCCCATGTATTTATACCTCCCATGTCTTCGAACTGATTTTGTATTACTGGCAGATCAAGTAGAACCCACTCACCATCAATCGTTTTGTCATTCAGAGTATCACCATCTACATTGACAACAAACACGGGCTCGTCACGGTTGTCAAATGAGGCTATCATCTCCCAGTCCTGTGGATTGTAGGTTGCACGATAAACCTGGTAACCTTCAAAATCGATTCTTCCCAGATTTGCATCAAATGAGAACTCAGATCTTGTGTCCCAAGCTAACCTCACACCACCGCTCGTTGGGCTGTACGATAATTCTGGTACCACTGGGGGAATAGGCAAGTTCCAGTGGACATCCTCGTCAAATGAATTTGGATTGTATGGTGTACCTTCCTTACTCCCTGAATAATATGCCTTTATTGCGTTATCGGAGTTCTCTCTTAGTCCTTCTAAACCTTTGCCACAGGTCAAGGCGAACACTACTTTTACTGTATCACCCTCGGGTATATCAAATGGTCCTGTAGTTAGCAGGAATCGGTAATCAAACTGAGGAAATCCCAATTCCAGGGGATTATTCAGAAACCGTTTCCCTTGACTGGCTACATGCTGTCCAAGCATATAATCTAGTTTGTCACCATCAAGGTCCATGGGATCACTTTCCCAGTTCCACCACTGATGGGAAAAGGCTCCCATATAATTCTTGCCATTCTCTACCGTGTTCATTGGGGCAGGAGTATAAATAAGACTACCACCAAGGAATCCTTCGTTTGGAGGAGATTTTTCACGCTCTCCATAATCATTTGCAGAAGATCCGGGATGATCTCCATCATAGATATATGAAAGACTTCTAGGAAATTGATAACCTTTAAGCAACTTATCATCGATAATGGCGGGCTCTCCAGAAACACGTCCAAGTTCAGGGACATCTTTCTGCCAGAATAGAGTGTCTCCTTTTTCATCAAACAGAACGGTCCATTCATCAAAAAAACCATCCGGTTCAGCCCCCCCGGGATTGTAGTTGGGGTTTTGAGGAGCATCTTTTAAATATGGGACTCCCCATTCATCATATCCGGTGATACCATCATTGTCAAAATCAAAAGGATCTACAACATCCATTATATCTGAGTTTGTGTTTCCACCATCCCAACCTTCATAATCTACTAGGTCATCAATGTGTGGCTCAGTATTATCTGAAGATGAAACATCTATATCATACCAGTAGGCAACATAAACATCTTCAAGATAGCCATTCAATCCAGTGTTTATTATATAATATTCGAAAGCTATGAAATCATCAAACTCCGGCAGACTCCAGGTTAATCCTCTCTGGGCAACCTTTAACCCAAGAGGAACGTGATTGCTTTCAGTGTGGGACTCTAGATCATCATAAACTACATAGCTATCTTCCAGTGATCTTGACTTTGCATTTTCGTTTCCATGGATGTCTTTACTTATGACAGATCCAATTTCCCCAAAGAACCCTGATGTAGGGAGAAATTCAACGTGAGGATTGTAAAAATAGGTGGTTACAGCTGGCTCTCCGCCAATTTTAGTCCCTAACCATAATCCAGCATCATAAAGATAATTGTTACCTGAGCCCCCTGGCCACTGAGCAGATGGACGCCCAGTGGATGGTGAGTTTGGATCTCCCACACTACCATAATTGGTGATCGCTGACCATAAATTATTTGTAGTATGATTGAAAAAGGCTTTTTCAGGTCGCGTAGCCATAGTTTTATAGTTTGAAGGAAGATTATATATTTCGTTTCGGTCTTTACCACAAATATTGTCCATGAGAACAATCTGGGTAATTGCCATTAAACCTAGTGAAAGTAATAATGTCCGTAGTTTGATAGCTCTTATAATCCTATTGTGATACCAATTCTAAAACGACGCTCTTCCTGATAAACAGCGGGGTGCATGTAGGGTCCTCGTTCAGGATTCAGTTTATTGTCATCTACTTTTCCATCATGGTCTAGATCAACATTTGACATGTATTCAAAGAAATTTTCTTGCCCATCACTGTTAGTAACTTTTCCATCACCGTTGCTATCAAATCGTGAAACGAGCTGTTGGTATTGATGATACCAATTTATATCATTTACCTGTCTAAAGCGTTGGAGATCGAATAGATTAGTGATATACATAAACAGGTTAGCATCATATTTCCCTAATTTGAACTTATAGCTTACACGCATATTTGATGTCATGTACCATGGATAGGTTTCTGTGTTTTCTACAACTATCCTTCCCTGCTCTGGTCTTGTGTAGCGGGTCCCGCTGCCAAAATTAGCAGCCATCGTTGTAAGAAAGTTTTTATAGGAAAGACTAACATTAGCATTAAATGTATGACGTTGATCCCATTCCAGATATGATTCAAAGGTTGGAACAATATTGCCGGACCATTCGGTAATATAACCCTGCCCTACAGAGCTGCTTTTTCCTTTGGCAACTGAATAAGTGTAATTTAATTCACCAAAAAATAATCCTGGAGGACGTCTTAAAAGAATTAGTTCAAAACCGCGAACATTTCCGAAATCTCGATTGTAATACGTGGTGTACCAGTCACTAACTGTCCAATAGATCGGACGTGTATCGGTAAGGCCAAAAATTTCCTTATAAAACCCCTTGGCTTCAATCATCGAAAGCGTGGTAAGCTGATAGCGTACTCCAACCTCGTATGAAACAGTTAATTCGGGGTCAAGATTCGGATAACCAACAATTGGGAATCCGCCACCCATGTTGTATGTAATATTCCTGAACATGTATTGCAAGGCCGGACGTTGATAATAACGTCCATAATTAAAATATAGCATTGCCTTGTCAGTTATAGGATGAGAAATACCGAGCCGTGGTGCAAAAACCAGTTTATTTTCTGCTTTGTGAGGATCTTTGATTGGGCGGATTACAATTCCATGTTCATCCGTCTCAAGAAGACTGTGCTCATATAAACCGGCAGCATCCTTCCAGCCTTGGTACTGTTCATCCACTCCATCACCGTTCCAGTCATCATAATCATCGCTTGTCCATGTGGGATCAGTTTCATCACCAGGATACTTGGAATTTGGCATAAAATACTCCATACGAATCCCAGCATTTACAATAGCACCGGGGTATTCCATTTTGTCGCTTAAATACAGCGAAATCTCCCGTGGTTTAACAGTATAATATTCCGCATATCCATATCTATCGGGAGGCCAGAAATTGGTCAGGTTATAATCTTTTAATTCCAGCCCTGTGGAGAGCTTATGGTTGAGAGTGACCTGACTCACAAGCTCTGATTTTATAGTGGTTGTTACCTTTTTATCATAGTGCCAGTGATCTCTTAGAAAAGTATATGGATGTGCAGCGCCAACACCATAGAAATCTCCACTGGCATGCTTAAATCCCTCATCAGGAATGTCAGACCAAGGCATCCAGAAAAATCTTCTGTCATAGTCGTCGATAACACCATTGCCATCCCAGTCCCGTTCAGATTCATCAATATAGTTATTGTGATTAGAATCATGAAACATATCGCTTGGGTCATCAATCCCGGTCAAGGCATTACCTGGACTATAGTTATCAAGAACACCATTTCCATTTAAGTCTTCGTTCCTTTTATCACCATCGCCATCAACATCCCAATCAAGATTCAGATCATAGGTGCCATTCCCATTAAGATCAGAGTACCACTCTCCGTTGTTCCAAATGTTGTTTCCGTTTAGATCTTCAAATGGTTCAGTTCCCCAGTAAAGATCAAGTATCCCATCTCCATCTGTATCCTCATTGAGGCGCTCTATGATGTTTGACTCCAACATGGTGGTGTACTGAGCAATGCGCAAAGTATAGTAGGTACGATCTGATAGTGTATGAGTAAAACCTATGTTCCACATTTTACTCATTCTCTCCCACAAAGGCAGACGGTCAAACATGGAAAATTCTGTGAGACTTCCGTTACGGTCAAGGTCTTCGGAATCAAGAACATTATTGCCATTTATATCTTCGCCCTCATCAAGCACACCATTGCCATTTATATCTTCAGTGTCCAGCTGACCGTTCCCATACCATGTATCAATGGCAGACTCAGACTCGAGTATAAAGTTACTATTTTCATCTTCATTTGCTAAATCCCCATCGGGAGTCATTAGCATTCCGTTAGCGTCGTAGTCTAACTCAAACGCTGAACCTGTCCAGCCTCCGCTATTATCAAGGTCATTAAAATATTCACCTTCATCCCACTGTCCGTTTCCGTTCCAATCTGCAAAAGGTTCATAATCAAAATACATGTCAAGGATTTCATCTCCGTCAACATCTTCCGTCTGGAGTCCTTCCTGAGACCACCAACTACTGTAAAATTCCGGGATTTCTTCATCCTGTAAAATTCCATCAGCGATTTCGCCATACTCTCCATCATGTACATTAAGATATCCCGGAATAAATTCTGTAAGTTTGTCTTCACTCAATCTGTGGCTCCAACTATATGAAAAACCATCATTAAAATTGGAATGAGAATAAAGTCCCGAAAAACTGAGTTTTATATTATCTGTTATTTTCCATGAAAACTTCCCGCTAAAGTTGTTTAGATCGGAGAATTGGTTTGGTAGATATCCGTAGTCTTCATTTACCTCACCCGCAACAGAAAAGAAAGCTTTGTTCTTTAATAGAGGACCACTTAAAAAAAACTCCATGGATTCGAATTTGTGAGGATTATCTCCGGTGAAGGCTTCAGAAACTCCGTTTGATGTAGTATAACGAATATCCCCAGCAAAGGTATTTCGTCCCTCACGACCTGTGACATTAATGATACCGGACTGGGCATCTCCATAATCAGCACCAAAGCCACCTGTAATTATATTGGTTTCTCCTACAGCCATGATGGGAATATCTGAATCATTTGAATTTCCTGTAAGAGGGTCATTCAACTGAATCCCTTCAAACAGGTAAACAACCTCGGCTGAACGGCCTCCCCTGAAGTGTAGGTTCCCTCCGGCATCTTCCACTCCACCAGCAGTGTATGCCACCGCATCCTCAATAGAGGTTACTGCCATATTCTTAAGGTCATCGGAAGAAATTGTTCTACGGCTATCCGTCTTATCTACCTGAATTAATTTACGCTCTGCTTCAACTATAATTTCCTCACCCTCAACCACTGTAGGGGTTAATATAAATTTTAAATTTGTGGTTAAATCACCGGACACACTCACATTGGTAATGGTCATGGTAGAATATCCAATGATACCTGCACTAACTGTGTAGGTACCAGCTGGCACATTCAGCATTATAAAATATCCGTCTTTATCTACAGCGGTACCAATTATGGTTTCAGATACAATTACATTTGCCCCCGGAAGCGGGTCCCCTGTTTCCTTATCAGTGACGGTGCCAGTTATTTTCCCTGTATCACTCGCAAATATGATTTGTATAAAGAAAAATCCGAGAATTAATGATAATGCAAAATTAATTAAAGACTTTGCCATATATTCACTCTACAATTATTGCACGTTGAATCATTTTCAAAAGTAATAGGTATGGGTGTTGAATAATTAACACTAATGAAACATAATAAGCATAAAATGGAGCCAAAATATCTGGAGATAATCCGTTATTTCCAAATTGTTTTTATAGGACACTAACGAAGCGTAACATCTTGAATAAAATCAGAGGCCCTTAATAACAGTCATCCTATTTGAGAAAAACAAAAGCCTTGATCTGCCAATTCCCCCATTAAGATATCCACCCCGAACAGCCGTAAGTCATCACTTCAGCAGCACCATCTTCTTGGTCTGGACAAACTCACCAGCCTGTATCTGATA
>CAZOUJ010000027.1:13095-13809 GCA_964582955.1 uncultured bacterium | reverse complement strand
AATTTTTGCTTTAGCTGCACAACCTTGGGAGTCCTCTCCTATAAATTTTTTAGCTTCATCGTAGCGTCCTACACTGATGAGATACCAAGCTAATTTAGAGCCCTGCTTAGGATCCAATTCAGTTGCCCGGCGATAGAAGGCTTCTGGCTTTTCTAACATTCCCATCCCCGATAAAACTGTTGCTCTATTTGCCCATCCTGAGGCCAAATCCGGTTTTAAATCACACACCCGCTCAAAGGCTTTTAAAGCTACCCCAAAGTTTCCCAGGGCTTTTTCAGCTGCGCCCAAATTTGACCACAAGGCAAAGTCATTTGGTCTTCTGTCGATCAAGGAGTTAAAACATTCACGGGCAAGTGGATATTGGTGAAGTTTAAGAGCACAGAATCCTATATTATAGATGACTTCGGGCTGATTTTTGGATAGCTTATTGGCTTGTTGAAAGGCCTCCATTGCGTCATGGTGACGTTGGGTTTTATTAAGAATTATTCCAAGCATATCCCATGCCATCCAAGTGGGTTCTTTGGCAAGTATTTTTTGGAGTACAGCTTCTGCTTCCTGATACCGCTCTTTTTTAGCAAGTTTGAAAGCACGCTTAAGCATAATATTCGTATACCTCATTTTGTAGGGAGAGTCCGCAGTAAAAACTCTTTTTAGCATAAAGAGTAGTGGCAATCTCATACAGTTTTACGATTTTAGGTGAGATTTGAAGAGTTT
>CAZOUJ010000027.1:6425-13085 GCA_964582955.1 uncultured bacterium | reverse complement strand
TTTGATATTTTTCTTCATTTCTTTCATATTTGGTCGTTTTGGGTATAAAAATTTTACCCCTCCCCCCTTTTTTATTACAAAAAGATTACATTTTCATTTTTTTGAAGTTTTTAGGGATTTTTGTGTGAGTGGTGGCTATATAAAAAATAAATAATTCAATAAACTGATATCAATCAGCTAAAATTTTAATATATATTTTTATTTATTGTTGATCGTCCATTCATCGGGTCCCAGTTCAAATGACCGGTCACTGGTCTTTTGGGTGTAACCATATCCGGCACCTGTTATTCCTAAAACAACACCGTCTATCCCTGCACAAATGGGAATAGTTAAGACCATATACTCAGGTTCATCTATTGCCATAATTGCTCCAAATGTTGAACCTAATATTCCTCCATATTTGAGTCCTTTTAATCCATAGTTAACCGCCTGCGTTCCAGTAACATAATCGATCGAAGTTACATCTGAAAACAGCAGGGTGTCATCTTTCATTATAAGCAATTTGCTTGACATCTCAACTGACAGATAAGTCATAAGTTGACCATTGATGAACACCTGATCTCCCGAATGAATTTGAAAAATCTCATCACCTTTTTTTAGGATAAGGTGAGTTTCTTCAGTGTTCGCATATAAATAGTGATCCATGAATTGAACCGTACCAGTCTCTATCATTCCAATAGCGACCGCTGTGAAGAATATACCTAGTAACAGTCTTCTATTCTTTTTCATTTTGAACTTCACCCATTTAGTTTAAATAACCTGTAGACAAACTAAAACTGTATTTTCCCATGTTGCAATCAAATATGTTCTGGTTTCAGCTCATTTTTATAAAATATCCAACCGAAATATAGAACCACAGGAATCAGCAACCATTGTACCGGCTTTATTATACCAGCTTCCGGCACAATTGAATCCCCACGTATAAATTCTTCCACGAGCCTGAATCCACCGTACATACAAAGGTAAAGCCTGAACATACTTCCACTTACTTTGAAAGAATCTCGTTTTATCCAAAAAAAAGTAAAAAGACCCAGGTTGAAAATAATCTCATAGATCTGCGTGGGATGTACCGGTACAGATGCTGTAGCTGTTTCGGGAACCATACCATGCATGAGCTGTGTCAGGTGTACTACGGATCCTTCAGGATAAGTGACCGCCCAGGGTAGATTACATTCAGTACCAAAACAACATCCGCCCATAAAACATCCAATCCTTCCGATGGCATGACCAAGGGGAATGGCCAAGGCAAAAGCATCTCCTGTAGAGTGTGGATACCCAATCTTTTTTTTAGTGAGTTCCACACCTATAAATCCTCCGGTGATACCGCCAATGACAGTTTTTCTTGTAAAATCAAGAAGGCGGATCTTCTCATATGTATCTTCGCCAGTGATAAAAATAAAATTAAATATATAAGAACCGATAATCGCTCCAAAAACGCACCCAGCCATAATAAACAACATTTGTTCCAGTTCCCAGTTCATACGACGGAATTCACGGTAAAAAACTACTCCACCTACAACCCAGGCCAGAATGAAGAAAACAGAGTATGAGTCAATAACAATTGTGTCTGATTGATAAAAAATAGGATGCATTATTTTGTTACTTTTTTTTCAATCTAGTATTTTTCCCATTTTTGGAAGGTTGAAAGAATAAAATCCCAGATGCAATTAGACCCAGGAATATACCCAACCAGAACCACGAATGGCTGTTGTATCCTTTCCTCTCAGCAATATATGCCGTTAGAAAGCCAAAAAATATTGCATAAAGTCCAATAAGGATCAATGTGTGTTTTTATATTAAAATTATTTAAATATAAACAGGTTTTTTAATAATATTTTTTCTTTCTGTGATCTTATTGAGCCGATTAATTTTTTCATCCCGATAAAAAAGGTTCATAGTCTCAAACGGAATCATGCGACCATCTTTGCTTACAATCTGGACACAGGCTTTCTTTACTGCTCTTATATCAAAATCGTGTGCGTCCATAAATTTTAAAATGATGACACGAAAAATATTTTCATAACTAAGATTCGGAGCTGATATCATGGGCAAACAACAGAGCAAGGACTGCAGGTTTCCAGTTAAAACATTACCGGCCTGAGATGTGGAAAATACTTTTATCAGTTCGTTCTGAAGATTTTTTTCCTGTTCAAGGAGTATTGTATTTCGGGTACCGTTCAAAAATATATCCGGATCGATCATGCTGGTCAGCGGTATCACCTCGTTATTTAGTTTCAAGGCATATGCCATAGCTAATGCATCAGGATTACAGGGTACAGGGACAATGTCGTTCTCTTTAAAAATGTCCGTTTGATCTAAAATGCTTTGGCGAACCTCGGTTAATGTGTATTTGTTTTTTGAAGGATCAAAGTTTTCCACACGACCAGCGAACTGTGTCGGTTGAAATGTAACACCGCGTAGACAGCGATACCCTAGTGCAAAATCTATGATGCTACCAATTTCATCATCATTCTGGCCCCTCTCCAAAGTAGCCACCAAAGTGGTATGAATATTTAATTTTTCCAGTTTGTTCAGTGCTTTTTGCTTTTTGTCGCTGAGATCTTTTCCACGCAATTTTTCCTGAACTCCAGGCCTAAAGGAATCAAACTGCAAGTACACTTCAATCCCTGGCATATAGTGATTAAGTCGCTCCGCAAACTCATTATCATCCGCAAGGCGAATCCCATTTGTGTTGATCATAATGTGCTGAATGGGAAGCGTCTTGACATAATCCAATATTTCAAAAAATTGTGGATGAATGGTAGGTTCCCCTCCACTGAGCTGAACAATATCAGGATTCCCTTCGCTATACACAACCACATCCAGCATGGCTTTGACTTCTTCTAGGGTACGAGGTCTGCCATATGAAGTAGAAGATCCAGCGTTACATGTGGGACAGGTCAGGTTACAACGATCTGTTACCTCGATAATTGTAACGCAGGAGTGCTGTTCATGATCAGTGCACAGTCCACAGTCGTAGGGGCAACCATATTTAATATCTGTGTTAAACTTTTTAGGAATATCAGAAGGTTTGATGTAGTTCCGAGTCTTTTTATAGTAATCAATGTCTGTGGCAATTAGAACTTTTTCTGTCCCGTGCTCGAGACAATTTTTAAGCATATAAACATTATTATTCTGGAATACGATTTTTGCGTCTACCCTCTCCAAGCAGATACTACAAATGCTTAGTGTAAAATCATAATAGGTATAGTTTCGGGTTGCCATAGATTTCTTGTTTAAGGTTATAATATCAACAGTGCTTGAAAGTATGGTAAAAGAAAGCAAACATTGTATATAAAAATTTTATATGATTATATAGCTATTCAGTAACTAAAATAATAGTTCCGACGTTGGAAAACTCAACCTTATTCTACTAATATTACCGGTTCTTTTAAAAACATGTCTACTGAATCTTTTGCTGATTTTTCTACCTTTGATGTTTTCATTGGAGCCGTTATTTAATTCAATATTAATCTTCCAATCTGTATCATTCAAATCGTATATAACAGGTACCTGACAATAAGTAAAAGCAATCTGGTTTTTGTCCACGGTCATATGTGTCTTTTGTTTATAAATATTAATAAAAATAAAATCTTTTTTTTCGGTCAGGAACTCAGATCTCTTTAGCAACTTTGGATTGAACAACAACTCACCATTCTCTATAAAACAACCCAATTCCCCCATTCTCGTGATAATTTCTTCTTTTACTTGGCCTGTCATTCCCGGTTGCTGTGCCCCTGCATTTTTCGGAGTGTGAGAGTAGGGATCAAAAGGAAACGCTCCATACTGCTCTGGGGTTTTTGTTGAACTCAGTCCGGATCTTATTTTATAATATAACCGACCAATTTTTAAAAGAGTTTTTGTGTCTTCCTTTTGAGATATACTATTAAAAAAGATTTCCTGCACCGCGAGTAAAAGTTTCGATACCATGTGCCAATAAATCGAACCAATGCCTTCATAAGCAAACATAGTTCCGGACCTACCAGTAAAAAATCTGTGTTCAAAAACAATTTCAAATATATCCAGTATTTTTTCTTTTTGTTCACCTAAATTGATTCCATATAGGTCATCTTTCTCAAGTTTTTCCAGTTCGTCTAATAGATCAAATGAATTTTTAAAATCAGAGTGAAAACGATAGCGACCTTTTACATCTTTATCAATAATATTTGTATTTTTTTCTGATACCATTTTTGAAAGCAGTCTATTCTGTTTAACTAAATCACTGGGGATGATATTTTTTTCCATAAAAGTTATAACATCATTTTCCGGATAGAGCATAAAACTTTCTTGGTCCGAACGAAACATTTCGCTTTTAAACAGAGTGTTTAATAATTCTATTGATTCATCTGAGCTTAAAACACCGGAGCTTAAAACTGCCACTTGACCCTCCAGCATTGGATAGAGATTATCTACAAATGCAGTCGAGTGTTTTTTTTCTGTTCGAATGATGTTATAGGCATGAAACAAATTGTTGTTTTTATTTGAACGTATTGTTTCATCCAACCAGTTCGTTGTCAAATCAAGAAAATCAACTATTTTCTGTATTTCTACCTTTTGTTTTCCTGAAAATCCGCTTTTATATATTATTTTTCTGTAATGAGAAAAAGCAGTTCCCAACTGATGAATTATTTTCATTCTGATTTCAGGATCTTTTGTATCAAGATAAGATTTTAGGCTGTCACTCTTTAAGATAGCGACAAGACATTCAAACCAATCAGAGACTTCCTTTGAAATATCTAATGTGTCCACTCTAATGTTCAACAGAACTTCCCTAAAAAATATTATATAACGTCTTAAATAGTACAGTGTAACCATTGAAATTCCGTTACCAACCAGAGCATTATTTGCATCATTCCATTCCGGCCTTTGCGTATTCATCCAGATTCCACCTCCTGGAATAAAATTAGACATCTTTGACAGAACAAGAACAAAAAGTTTTTCAAACATATTTACATGATATATTTCTTGATTCGTATCGAACACCAACTTTCCGTCCGTACCAAGTTTCTGCACCTTTTGATCAATCTTGATATTTAGTTCAGAATCAAAATCAATAGTTTGTTTAGGATTATCCAAAATACTGTTAAAATCTTTAATTCTGTATGGAATATTGGCATAGCTGAATATTTCCATACCTAAATACTTAGGAATGACTGAATTGTCATAAGTGTGAAGATGTTCCATCAATTTTAAAAGATATATAATCTGATGATCATTCCAATAACCGATATAACTCCATGGATCATTTTGATCTATGGCCTCCCACTCGATCCCTCTTTCAGTTATCCTGTACGGATTATATCCATCCGCGGAACAGGCATTAAGAAATTAGCAGACCATTGAAATAAATGTTTCGGGATAGCTCTTTCCCAATGCTTCCCAGTTTTGAAAAATATCTCTCCAATTACCTTCGTAACAAAATAACTGCACACCTGATTTATCTTTAACCTGTATGTTAAAATGATTCCATGGCCTGCTTGGATCTCCATGCCTTCTACCAAATGTTAAAGGCAAATATTCGTGACACAGACGAATGAATGAACAATTTTTTGTCTTTAGTCCTAATTTTAATAATTCAGGAATTTCAATTGTCTCTGGAAATGATAACAATTCATTCCTATATTTTTCTGCAATCTCTTTATTCCTGATATTCAGGAAATGTAAAATATTATTTTTATCAACTTTGTAATTATCAACAAAAACTCCTCCTCTCATTATATTGAAAAGGACATTTGATGTATGATGGAAATCATCCATTTCATTATTACTAACCTGAAATCCGTCCGCACTGCCTATGTTTATTCTTAATTCTTCTGTTCCATTACGTATACTATTATTGATCTCATCTTCCAAATCATCTGTGTTCTGAATTCTTTTCTCCAAGAATGCAATATCAGTTTGAGTTTGATTCACATCAGCTAATATATCCCATGTCAATTCACCAGAGCGTGGTACAGACTCAATCATATTTATAAGAAATGATCCTGATTTTCCAGTTACCTTATACTGTTCTTTAAACTGTCCATCTTCTCTGAAGTTTTTTAGTGTGTTATTTGAAAGGGAAATAACATGTGGAGTTCGGGCTGAGCACCAGACCGCGTTAGTTCTCAAGGATTCTCCTGGTTCCGGCCGATCTAATAAAAGGGCATTTAAAGAGAAAAGAGCACAGGTAGTATCAGAACGATACTCAGAAATTTTATAGGCATTAGCGAGGTTGCTCATAGTCTGTTGTGTATGGAGCGCTATTCCTGATGGCATTACATTTTGTAAACCATCAACTAAATTAATGTCAATATCATGATCATTATTGTTTATTAATGTTGCACGTCTAATAAACCCAAATTCCCTGCTATTGAACCACTGATAACGAAAAACAAGCCCTAGACTTAAATTGACCTCCTCAAAGATCACAGAATTACCAATGGGGCCTTTATATAGATTTCGTTCAATATGATATTCAGATTCCCACAATGAAAATGGTTACCAATTTTGAGGAATCTTCCATCTGAACTTTTTCATCTAAGGCAATCTGTTGATAGAGCTGGTATTTAACCCCCTTTGAATCCTACTAAACAAACTTCAAATCATTTACAAAAACAATTTCAAAAAGACGAAGGTGATTTTATTCTTAAATAATAAAACGCATTAACTTTTCGAAGC
>CAZOUJ010000027.1:0-6415 GCA_964582955.1 uncultured bacterium | reverse complement strand
ACGGTAACAGGTCCGGTGAAATGTCCATTTACATGAAGTAAATCATCGGTCACATAGGGAAATAAAGCATTCTCAGCATTTTTTCGTCCAGCTGTTAAACAACCTGTGCTGGACACATACATCCAGTGATCATCACTACTTACAATGCTCATGAGGAATGGATCAAGCCTGCCAATATTCTTGATCATTACCATTTCCTCACCTGAAATACTTTTAAACATTCTTTTGTAAAAGAAATTTAATTTGAATTCATAACAATTGTGAAAATAGAGTGGGGAGATATCTGGAGTGGAAAGGAATCATCAGAAAATTGCAATATAAATTCAATTGCATCATCATTTTCATTCATTATGACAACTGTTATAGCTCCCGAGCTATCTAGTGCAGCAAGGGCAAGTAAGGAGCTTGAGTCCACATCACATTGGATGATATGGTCACCGCGTTTTATGAACCGTGAAAAATGTCCTAAGTAATAATAAGAGCTTTGGTATAGGATTTTATTATTCTTTGTATCAACAATAATAGGTGAGCTACAGTAATTACCTACATGATTGGGTCCACCCTGTTCGTTTAATATCAGATTCCAATCTATCCACGCCTCGGTCCATCGGTTCATATCGTTTATAACAGATCTAGCATATCTTTCTCCCAAATCCCAAGAGCCAATGTGCGCACCTCCTTCTTGTGTACCCTCCGTAAAAATTAGATGTTTATCAGGAAATTCATCGTGAGCTTTCTGAACATTGTCAAAGTGATCACCGTTATACCAGTGGAACCCAGTTCCCCAAACATATTTTGATGCTTCTGGGTCACTTAATACGGATTTCGCCCGTTCCACCATAATATCCCTGTTGTGATCCCATATAACGATTTTCTTATCCTGGAGTTGATTATTGACAAAAGCGGGACCAAGGAAATCTCTCACAAATATCTATTCCTCTTCACCTGTATAAAGACAGGAATCCCAGACCTGTTTTGCATCCGGTTCATTCTGAACTGAAACACCCCAAATAGGTATTCCTTCATCTTCATAAGCTTTTATATACTTGCAGAAATAATGTGCCCATGCATTCCTATATTCATCCTTCAATTTCCCACCATTATTCATTTCTCCATTGGTCTTCATCCAACCAGGAGGGCTCCAGGGTGATGCAAGAATATTAAGTGGAATATTTAACTCCTTTAGTGCATCTTTAATGAAGGGTATGAGCATCGTTTTATCATGTTCAATGGAAAAATTGTTCAATTGATAATCCCCGTTTGTTTCACAATAAGCATAATTACCCAGGGAAAAATCACAGCTGTTTATGTGAGTCCTACAAAACGAATAGCCATGCCCATTTTCAGAATCAAAGTATGCTTTAATGATCTCTGCTCTTTTCTCTTGCGAACATTGCATATAAACGCTTGCAGATGCCTCTGTGAATGCACCGCCAAATCCAAGGACTTCCTGCTTGATCTTATTTCTATGAATTATTACTGATGGACTCTGTTCAGTGATTGATTTTGGCTGCAATTCTTTATGATCCACAGGTGCAATTTTTTCACCTGAGAGCTTGGACGTCACAAAAACTGAGAGCTCTCTTTTATCATGATTATCTATCATTACCATTTTGTTCTATGAGCTTTTTGTACCAGTAGTAGCTTTCTTTCGGAATTCTTTCCAATGTATTAAAGTCAACCCAGACAAGCCCAAATCGTTGACTGAACCCCTGAGCCCACTCAAAGTTATCCATTAGTGACCAAGCAAAATATCCTTTACACTTAACGCCATCACTGATCGCCCTTTTGAGCTCAGAAAGGTGTGATCTATGGTAGGCAATTCTGCGCTGATCATTTACTCTTCCCTGTAAATCTGGTGCGTCTCCGTAGGAACACCCGTTCTCAGTTATATAAATATTTTCTACTTTGTACTTGTTTTTCAGTTTAATAAGCAAGTCATATATTCCTTGGGGATACACTTCCCAACCAAAATCTGTTTCTGGTCCCATCTCTACATTTCTTGGTAGATTTTTCTCTTTATCAATTTCTTCATTTCGAATTACTGCCCTACTATAGTAATTCACACCTAAAAAGTCTGTTTCTGTTGCAATAATATTTAGATCATTATCTCTGATGAAATGAAGGTCTTTTTCTATTATATCACCTCTAATTTTCAGATAATCAAAAACATCATCTGGATATCTTTTTTTATATAATGGTTCTAAATACAGGCGGTTAAATTGACCATCATAGAATGTGCAGGCATCTTTGTCGTATGGGCTTTCTGACGCAGGTATGGCTGTGTTGAGATTAAGTGTAATTCCTAATTCAGAATTTTGTGAGTTATTCCTTATCTCTGGTATTGCCATACCATGTGAAAGTAACAAATGATGTGCAACGGAAAGACTTTTTACCCAATTATTTTTTAGCCCGGGTGGTTTGTGTCCTGCGATATAACCAATATAACTAACACACCAGGGCTCATTATGAGTAATCCAGTTTTTAACTCTATCTCCAAGATGTTTACTAACATGGTAACTATATTTAACAAATTCATCTGTCATCCATCTTTGTATCCATCCACCACCATCTTCCAATCCTTGCGGAATGTCCCAATGGTTTAGGGTGATAAAAGGGGTAATGTCATTTTCCAAAAGAACGTCAACCAATTTACTATAAAAATCTAGTCCTTTTTGATTGGGCACAGTTTCTGTACCTGATGGAAATATTCTTGGCCAGCTAATTGAAAATCGATAAGCATTTATCCCTAATATTTTAAGTAGGTCTATATCTTCGGACCATAAATTATAGTGGTCACACGCAGTGTCCCCAGTATCCCCATTTTTAATGTTCCCATCTGTATGAGTGAATGTATCCCATACAGATGGTCCTTTACCATCAGCTTGTGGGGCACCTTCAATTTGGTAACTTGAGGTGGCCGTTCCCCATTTAAAATCTTTTGGAAAAGTACTTATTTTATTCATTGTCTTATCTATTAATTTCGTCTCTTAATCATACGAAACTCTTGAGCCATCCAGGGGATGCGGCATTTACCAATTGTATCGTATAATCATTTTTTGGTGATTGTATTAAATCCTCAGCTGGACCTTCCTCTAAAATAACTCCATTTTGCAAAACTATAATTCTGTCTGCTAAATATCTGGCTGATGCTAAATCATGAGTTATAAATATAATTGTTAAGTTTTTTTCCATTCGCATTTTGGAAAATATTTCTAAAATCTCCATTCTTATTGAGACATCTAACATAGATGTTGGCTCATCTGCAACAATAATTTTGGGATCTAAACTTAATGCTCTTGCTATTGCAACTCGCTGCCTCTCCCCTCCTGACATTTCGTGAGGAAATTTCCCCGCAAATGTTGAGCCAGGCGATAAACCGACAGTTTCCAGCGTGTTAATAATATGTGGCAAGAGTTCATTCTCATTTTTTAGTTTGTGCCTTAGTAATGGTCTTGCAAGATGATGGTAAACAGTGTGTAATGTATTAAGAGAACCGAAAGGGTCTTGAAATACCATCTGGATAAGTTTTCGATAGTGTATTGGCACCTTCCGTGCTTCAGTAACCTTTTTATTTTCACCGTTCAAAATAATTTCACCAGAACTTGGGCGAATTAAGCGAGTGATTAGTTTTGCTATAGTACTTTTCCCGCTTCCAGATTCTCCAACTATAGCAATTATTTCACCAGGAAAGACCCGAAAGGAGACATTGTCAACTGCTGTTATTTTATCAGTGCTAAAAAACTCTGATGCTTGAAATGTCTTTGTAAGATCTTGAACTTCAAGGAGTGGTGTTTTCCCGAAATCCAAGGAGACTGGCCGAGAAAGTAATCCCTTTTCACGTGGACCAGAGGCTGATGGTATAGAACCAATTAATTTTTTAGTATATGAATGGTTCCCACCCTTACGAATCTTTTGTGCTTTATCTATCTCCACTATTTTTCCATCTTTCATTATAGCTAACCGATCTGCAAACTCAAGAAGTAAGTTCAAATCATGAGTAATGAACAATATTGTAAAGTCCAGTTCTTTCCTTAGCTTAATGATTTTTGCAATAATTTCACGCTCTACAATGACATCAAGAGCGGTCGTGGGTTCATCCATAATAATGATTGGAGGCATAAGTGCGAGCGCGATAGCTATCACCACTCGCTGTTTCATCCCACCGGATAATTGATGAGGATAACTACCTATTCGGTCATGGTCAATATCCACAAGTGATAATAATTCTTTGGTGCGATTTTCTGCTTCATTTCCATTTAGACCAATATGTTTTTTAAGTACATCTTTTATTTGTTCACGTACTGATAGAACCGGATTTAATGCGTTTAATGCACTTTGCATTACAATTGAAATCTTTTTCCAGCGAAATTTCAAAATCTCAGCGTTAGATACGGAAAATATATTTTCATTATTAATTATGACCTTTCCATCGCTAATAAGTGCTGGAGGTGGTAGTATACGCATAATTGCTTGAACTACCGTGCTTTTCCCACTTCCTGATTCTCCCACAAGACCAAATATTTCCCCTGGATTAATTTCAAATGAAATATTGTTTACTGCCTTTATATGATTTTGTTCTGTGACATATTTCACAGACAAATTTTGCACAGAAATTATGGGTTTACTCATTACTCTTTAGTACCGGGGTTATTCCATTTGTTATCATATTTTCTGGTACTATCTCACGCCACAATCGTTCTGAGATTAGTCTGGGGTTGGTAACCTCATCTATACCAAAATTGATTAAAGTCAAAGCAAAACTCACTATTGCTATACTTAAACCGGTTGGGACAAAAGTCCACCACGACTCTGTAAGCAGGGCCATATCGTTGCTTGCCCAATAAAGATTTGTTCCCCAGGTTATGGTACTTATATCACCAAGACCTAAAAATTCAAGCCCGACCTGAGCCCCAATTGCATAGATAGAAGCACCAATAAAAGATGAAGCCAGCAAAGAAAGCATACGTGGCATGATCTCTATTACAATGATGCGAATATTTTGTTCACCACTTACAATGGCTGCAGATACGAAATCTCTTCCTCGATATGACAACATTTGAGAGCGAATAACTCGAGCATTCCATGCCCATCCAGTAAGAACAAGAACACCCATTAATGTTAACGGACCGGGTGGTAACCAACTGGCAAGAATAACCATCAATGGCAGACCTGGCATTACAAGAAAGATATTGATAATCATAGATAAAAAATCGTCTGTCCTACCACCATAATATCCGGATATTGCTCCAATTAATGCACCGATTATCACAACTAAAATACCTGTGCTAAAACCAACCAAAAGTGTCTGCTGTGCACCTACAATAGTTTGAGACAATACATCTTGTCCCTGTCCGTTGGTTCCCAACCAATGCTTGTATGAAGGGGAAGAGAGTGGTGTTCCAATAAACGCATTTGGGTCATGTGTAAATAAAGGACCAATTACGGCGGTCAAAATAAAAATTAAGATGATACTTACTCCGGTGACTGCCTTTTTATTTTTCAGAATTCCAGATATCCAGCGTAAAAAAATACTATTCTTATTTGTGTGTTTATTCATTTTCTTGTTCTGGGATCAAAAATAAATACTGCAATATCTACCAACCAATTGGCTGCCAATACTGCGAAAGTAATTGTCATAAATAGTCCCTGCATAAGAGGAAAATCTTGCGCCCTTACTGCTTGGAGTAATAGATAGCCTTGCCCTGGGTAAGAAAATATAATTTCTGTAAGTAATACACCACTAAGTACAAAGCCCAGTGCCATTCCAAAACCAGTAAAATTAGGTAGAATTGCATTGCGTGCAGCATAGCGTAACATAATAAGTCGTGAAGATAAACCTTTTGCATGGGCAAAGGTTATATAGTCTGTTCCAAGTGTAGTTATCATGGTATTGCGCATGGAAAGCATCCAGCCTCCAAGACTAACAAAGATCATGGTTAATGCGGGCAGGGCAGCATGATATAGTGCACTTATGAGAAAAGATAAATTGAGGCCGGGTGTCACATCATCTCCGTAGGCATGACCGAGGGGAAACCAATTTAATGTAAATCCAAAAATATATAGTGCAACCATTGCCACCCAGAAATAGGGAAATGCTCCTAAGAATGCTAATGCAGGTGGATGAAATGAATCAAGTTTTCCAGTTCTGTTCCAGGCAATAAAAATGCCTAATAATGTTCCTATTGAGAATGCGATTACTAAAGAAAATCCTGCAAGAAATATTGTCCAAAGTAGTCCACTGAAGATGATATTTGTGACCGACTCCGGAAAATATGCTATAGATATACCCAGGTCACCGCTCAAAATACTTTTAAGGTAGGAACAATACTGTCCCCATAGCGGGGCATCTGTTAGTCCAAAGGTTTCCCTGAGTGCGCCAATTGCTTCAGGTTTTAGTTTTCCTCTGAATCTT
>CAZOUJ010000026.1:0-14163 GCA_964582955.1 uncultured bacterium | reverse complement strand
AATTAGTTTGGAACTTCGAAGGAGGAGAACGACGGAGACCGACGTGGAGATGCGGCAGTGGGCAGCGAACCCGATGACGTCTGCCCAAGAAGAAGAGAACGAGGCGAGCTTGTAGGGCTGTGATTAACCAACGCATTTAAATGGTTGTCCGTCACGGGAGAGCCATTTTCTACTGGTTACATTAATATAGTAAAAAATACCTAAAATACCTGTAAATTGATTCACGTTATTTCCTCCGGAGATACATAACAATTTCTGCATCGAGCCTCGTAGATATCTATTTCCCCCACAATAATTTGTTCAGTTTCTCTGGTTTTTCTCTGAGTATAGGATGCTGGTTTGCCGCATTGAACACAAATTGCTCGCAATTTATCCAAATAATCTGCTTCACACATCAAAGCAGGCATTGGCCCAAAAGGGATTCCACGGTAATCTGTATCAAGTCCAGCTGCTATGACCCTTTTTTTATTTTTAGCTAAGCTATTACACACGTTAATGATATCATCATGGAAAAATTGAACTTCATCAATCCCAACAACCTCAGCACCTTCCGCTAAATTCAAGATGTCGTGGACATCTTTTATCAAGTGTGATTCTAATTTTATATTATTGTGAGATACAATGTGATTTTCACTGTACCGTTCATCAATATGAGGCTTAAAAATAGTGGTCTGCATCTGAGCAATCTGAGCACGACGTAACCGCCTGATCAGTTCTTCGGTTTTACCACTAAACATACATCCGCAAATTACTTCTATCCAACCAGGTTCAGATAATTTTGGACTCATTGGTCTCCTATTTTATATTAAATTATTTTTGTCAAAAGCATCTGGAAGCAAGGTTTGGCTGGATGTTTCTCTTATTTTGTTTTCATTATCAATTATCAAAATTGGGATATCTCCACATAGTTCCCAGATAACCTGCCGGCAGGCTCCACACGGGGATCCGCCATTTTCACTTGCTACTGCCATTGCCTTAAATTTTGAAAATCCTTGAGACACGGAGTTGTACAGTGCAATCCTCTCTGCACAGCAGGTTAACCCATAGCTTGCGGATTCTACATTACAGCCTCCAATTATGGTACCATCCGCCGTTTCGACCGAAGCACCAACTGTATATTTAGAAAAAGGAGCATATGATTTTTCACACATTATTTTTGCTATGTGTATGAGTTTCTCTTGATTCATGATTTACACAATGCGAAACGTTCGAAATAATTTTTGTCCGCCAACACCGGCAATGAATCCCCCAATATGAGCAAACCATGCCACCCCTCCGGTTGTGTCTAGTCCTAATGTTCCCAATCCATTACTTAGTTGCATGAGAAACCAAAAACCCAATACAATTTGTGCTGGCACCTGGACAGTAGTGATGAAGATAAAAATGATAAATACATGTACCCGTGCTCTTGGATACATCATCATATATGCACCTAAAACACCAGCAATGGCACCGCTAGCGCCTACCATAGGAATTTGGGATGCTGCATTTAAAACTACCTGACTCAGAGCAGCAGCTGTTCCACACAACAGGTAAAATATCAGATAACGGATGTGACCAAGAGCGCTCTCCACATTGTCCCCGAAGATCCATAGAAACCACATGTTACCTGCAATATGTGCTATTCCACCGTGAATAAACATAGATGTAAAAACATTAAAAATGGAAAATTCTGATGGGACCAGACCAAAAGCATAAATAAATGTTCTTTCTGCAACAATATCTGAAAGTCCTAGTCCAGTCTGAAAAAGAAAAACAAAAATATTAAATCCTAGAATGGTATAGGTGATATACGGAACAAGAATTCGGGGGTTGTCATCCTTATAAGGAAAAAACACAAGTCAATTTAATCTGATTAATTATTAAAAACCGTTAAGGATTTTATGAACAGCCTTAATGAATTGGCAATTTAATTTACATTAAATATTATTGTTTTTTCCATTTTATTCCCAGCATAATCTCGTGCTGAAATAGCCATGGAGTAGTTTCCGGCAATCAAGGGGTCAACTAAAGAATAAGATAATTTCTTTTTTACAGGCTGGTAAGCGCAATAAATTTTTTCCCCATTTAAGATAATTTTTAATGATTCTTCATTTGGTTCAATACCTGAAAGATTATCTTTCAAGATACATTCAATTGAATATATCTCACCGGATGTATATGATTGTGATGGAGCAGGAAATATATAAACTATCTCTGGGGGGATTGTATCCTGTAAAAGTGTAGCTGCCCCGAGTTCTGATAGTTCCACAGTGATTTGACTGAAGTTATTTTGTTGAGGTTTCTGAAACTCCCATTCTTTTTTCTTTTTGATAAACTTATAAATGCCTACCCCCTTCATTAATTGTTGATTTTGATTCAGTTTGAAAGTGAGGTAAACAGGATTTTTTAGAGGGAGACTACCGGGTGAAATATTATAAATATTGGTCAGTGGTTTTATGATACTTTCATTAGAAAACTGTGTATTTTCAATCCAAGTCAATGCAGTATCAAACAGTGTCAATTCTGTGAATTGGACGTGTACTAAATTGTCCTTTGAACTGAGTATAGATTTAAAATTTGGGTAGACAACTATTGCATTGATCGGGAATTCAATGTGTTTTTCTTTTGTTAAAATTGATATACGGTTGATGTTTTCAAATTTTTCATAGGGGACTAAAGAACTATAATATGTTTGGGGAGGGGCGTAATAGAAATCTAAATCAAATAGTTTTTTATCATTCATGATTAAACTTCCATAAACAGAGGACAAATTCTCCATATTTTGATATTCAATGAACACCCCGTTTTCACTGTTATAAATTTGTAAATCTGAATCGAGAAATGATTTTGTTTGCCAAGGCTCTCGTCCTAACCAGGTTCGAGGTTTTTGTAAGGTTTTACTGTTGTGAGGTTCACAGACAATTTTCCCGTTCACATTTGAAATATTACCGGATGCATCCATAATGGCAAGATGGATATTATGAACACCAGGGGAAATAAAAATGTGTCCGGACAACTCCTTATTAGAAAGGAAGAGTGAATTTTCCTCAAGATAGAATTTATGGTAAGATAAACCCTCTGCCTTTCCAAATTTACGATTTTCAATTGAATTCATTTGTGTGGATTGAAAAAAACTTATAGAATCATAGGTAAAATCAAAAACCAGAGAATCATCAATAAACAGCTCTGCATTGAAAATCTGATATCGATTTATATTTTTTTGGATTTTATCCTCCAAACTAACAGCGATACTGATTTTCCCGCTGGTACAATGAATTGTGTCGGAAATTGAATATAAATTACTACGGTGTTGAACTATTGAAAATTCTATTGGCAAAGGGAAACCATTTATGAATGTTTCCTGTGTAAGCGGGAATATGGTCAATCCTTTTACAACAGGAGAAAGTGTATCAGAAATAGAAATTCCCTGTCTCAAGGGATTTAAGGGGTTTCCTTTCGGGCTCCGTAGTTCAAAATGGAGATGTGGTCCAAATGAGGCTCCGGTGTTTCCGGTGTAACCAATTATGTCTCCTTTTTTAAAAGGGAAATCAGTACCGGAAAAATATGAGTTCACATGGTAAGTATCTGTTTTTGTTTGCTGGGACAAGAGCTCCTTTTCCAATTCCACGGAAAATTTGCTCAGGTGACAGTAAACAGCAGTATTCCCCGATTTAGTTTTCAGATAAAGAGCTTTCCCGTATCCGGTGTAGTTCGTAACCATTCGGGAAATAAAACCATCTGCAATTGCATACACCTCATATCCTTCTTTACCATTGGTTTTGATGTCAATTCCCATATGAAAATGGTCATCCCTGAATTCACCGAAATTTGATGATAGTTTTTTGCTGGCATTTGTAGGCCAGATTATTTCGCTATTTACGCAAGTGATAAGGTAGAGTGCAGGAACGATTATTTTTATGAAGGAGGTCATATAGGTACTATAATTTATTTACCAAATGACAACTATCTCAATTGCAGAATAAAAAAAAACAGGCTTTTAATGCCTGTTATTTTTATGAAATATGTAAAATGATTTATTCAGATTTTTGTCTCAATCTTTTCAATTCTTCTTTTAAAGTATTCATTGCCTTTTTTAATTCCTCCAGATCCTTTTTTAGTTCGGCATCATCAAAGAGAAAGTCCTCATCATCCTCAAAAAGTTTGTTATTAAACTTTTTCTCTCCTTTCTTCCTTGTAAAAAAATCAGAGTCAAAGGTATCATCGAAATCAAATCTAAATAACTCATCGCGCTCACCCAGTGTAACATAGACTTTTTTTACATGCCCTTTTCTTACAATTTTAATTAATATTTTATCTTCAGGTTCATATTTCCTTACTGCACGGGTGAGATCAAATGTATCCAAAATTTCTTTGTTATTGATTGCGATAATGATATCACCGGCCTTAAGGCCTGATTTTTCTGCCGGGCTGTTATCCAAAATCTCCGAAATCAAAACACCACCATCGGATTTTACTTTAAAATAGTCTCGTAGTTGGTCTGTAATGTCTTCACAGTGGACCCCGAGAAACGTATTGCCTAAAAAAGTTTGTGGATTATAGGTATTATTTAAAATTGAATCTAAATTAATATCAATGCCCATATTACCCATCAAGTCTCTGATGGCATCTAATTCTATCACATCTTTAAAATCCACTTCATATGTGTTTCTCTCTCCATCTTTTTCAATAGTCAGTTTTAATACATTATCATCCACATTTGCTTCAACTCGGGTTTGATGGCTGGATTCATCATCTGTTTTGATAATATTTATATTTTCACTTGGAAAAATCATACCAATTGAAAAAAATATCAGAAAAAGTTTGTTCATAAATTTTCCATAATATTTTTAAAAACGTATCGTATATGATTTAGTTCCATATCGCGAATATTACTGTGAAGAGATTTCATATCATGTTTAATTTTGGTTGAGTATTATTTTACAATCTAATTGAGGAGAAATATAAATGAAACGCATATTATGTATGTTATTATTGGTTTCAGTTTTTATTCCTTTTACACACATTTTTGGAATAGGCGGGTTTGGTATTCAGGGTGGACAATCATTATTATCCATTGAATCTTACCAGAGTACTGAAGGGGAAGCGATACTCAATACATCAGAATTTTCAAACCCTTTATCCGGGGGTGCGTATATTTATATTGATGCAATTCCATTTATTGATTTGGAAGCAGATTTTTCTTTGTCCTTTAAAGAATATACATTTGACTTCACAAATTCTATTGATGACAGAGGCCCATATGATTTTGGTTGGGCAGACTTTTCTGTTTATTTAACTGTACGGAAAAAGATTGTCGGCGTGGGGATCCCCTTGCTAGCAAAAGCAAAACTCTTTTACGGTGGTGGATATAATATGCATACGGTAACCCCCTTGATGGATTTGGTTTTGATGGAAAGCGCACTGGGAGGTGATCTAACGGCTGACCCCTCGAATTTATCCAAGGATGAATTGATAGATATTTTAGATGACAATCAAGTGAAGTCCAACGGATTTCACATTCAATCAGGGTTTCAGTTTAAGGTATTGGTATTGGACACTTTTCTTTTTTACCGCTACACATTCGCAAAAGATGTTGTTCCCGGGCAGGACCATTTTGGAAGTTTGAATCTGCGTATCGGTTACGGGCTCTAAAGCTCTTTAGCCCAAGAAATAGTTTTTTAAACTTTTCAATTTATCCCATCCCCACTTTTTTACTCTATTATTATTCTGTGTGAAAAATACTTAAAAAGAAAGAATTAAATCTCAATTCTGCTTTCAATAAATCTTATTATCTTCCCCCTAATGGTTTCCATTGTATCCCGAAATGAGTCCAACTGACTTTTTTCAAAAGTCCAACCTTGAAAGGGGTCTTCAATGCTCCAATGAATATGTGTTACATTTCCAGGAAAAACGGGACATATCTGTTTAGCAGAATCACACACAGTGATGACCACATCTATTCCCAAATGTAGATAATCATCGATAGGGTCTGAGGTATGATTGGAAATATCAATCCCTATTTCCTTCATTATTTCAATAGCCATTGGATTGACGCGGCTTGGATGGGAACCTGCGCTGAACACCTCAAATTGATCTTCCGCCATGGCCCGAAGAAGACCTTCAGCCATTTGTGAACGGCAGGAATTCCCGGTGCAGATAAAAAGAACTTTTACCCCTTTTTCTCCCATATATAAAATTCACTAAAATAATTATAATTAACAATAGGAAAAATACTGCAATTTTGTATGCAGTGTAATTGTGCCCTTGTTATCCATTCTTTGAATAAATTTGGTCATGGTTATGGAAGAAAAAGGTACACAAAACCTCTTGTTTACAGAACCTCTTACCGAATTTCAAGGGTTAACCCTATCGGAGATCAATCGATATCTTCCTGCCGTAAGAAAAGTAGATGATATTTTTCATGAAGGAGAAAAATTAGAGGACGGATTATTTCTTGCAGACGCGAAAGAGGGACTATCAAGACTTCCTGACCGATCCGTGGATTTGATCATTGCTGATCCTCCATTAACCCCTATTCGTGAGGGAGTTAATATGGGGGCACCCAAGACATTGAGTGAATATTATCAATGGAATGAAGATTGGTTGGCAGAATCCCGTAGAATTTTAAAGTCAACCGGTGCCATTTATCTTATGTGTGGTTGGAAAAAATCTGGGATGTATCATAGTTTAATTTCTCAGTATTTTCATATACAGTCTCGTATTACCTGGAAAATACTACCTGGTGATGATAGAACACAGAGCAGGGGATGGAACAACGCTCTTGCAGATATTTGGTTTGCCACAAAATCCGAGGAATTCCTTTTCCATGGAGATATGATTACCATTTCAGATGAGGAGAATCCAGAGGATGAGGTGAATAACTTCTGGTCAGACATTGCTGAGAAAGAGAATCCAAACGAGCAGAATGTGGGGGTCCCCTCAGAAATTATCATTCGAATATTGGATGCCAGCAGTTTCAAATTAAGCTGGGTAGTTGATCCGTTCTCCGGTTATGGGTTAACCGGTTCTGTAGCAAAAACAATGGGACGCCGCTTTATTGGACTGGAAAAAAACCAGGACAGACTTCTTATGGCTATGAAAAGAATTGATCAAACATAAAGGAACGAGTGTATGTCTTATTTTGAACAAATAAAAGCTGATATGTATTCTGCGATGAAATCTGGAGATAAGCAGAAAACCGCCACCCTGCGCACAGTACTTTCCATTTTAAAGGCTAAACAGATAGATAAACGGGAGGATTTAAAAGAGGAAGAGGAGCTGAAGGAACTTAGAACCTTTGCCAAGCAACGGAACGAAGCAATCAAAATGTTTGAAAAAGGCGGGCGAAACGATCTGGTACAGAAGGAGCAGAATGAATTAAATACGATTGAGCATTATCTGCCAAAGATGTTGGATGAAAAGTCCATCCGGGAATTGGTTCAGAAGGTTATTTCAGAGACCGGAGCGTCCGGGATGGCAGATATGGGAAAAATTATGCCTCAAATCATGAAATCAGGAGGAGGACTTATTGATGGAAAAACTGCTCAGGCAATTGTGAGGGAGCTCTTATCCTGAGTAAATGACTTTTCTCGATGCATTAGGGGGCACGATACTTGTCTGGTTTGGGTACCGTGGATTTAAAAAAGGCCTGACAGGTGAAATAGGACACGTAGCAGGTTTATTAGGAGCCGTTATCATTTCCATGTCCTGGTATGTTCCCCTGGGAGGATTCCTTTCAGTCTGGTTACCTGTTCATGGCTATGTCCTCATTGGGCTTGCATTTTCTGCCCTCTTTTTCCCTGTTTTGATTCTTTTCAAATTATTATTTAAACTAATAGAGTTTTTTATTTCAACAGCGGGGTTAAACCCACTGAATAATTGGCTGGGCATTATCACGGGATTGATAAAGGGAGTTCTCATCCTTTCTATGGTAGTTTGGGGGCTTGAACTTATCAATAACTCTCGATGGACTGGTATAGTCCAATCTAATTTCAGATATGCTTCGAAACTCTCGGACATTAGGAAAACTGTCTGTCAACGGTATGGGTGGGAAGACCCCGTTATCAGTGGAAGCAGGTTTATTGAAGAGTGGTTTGTCCCTGAAAAACATCAAAACCAACCGTGAGTAGAATTCCTCAAGAAGTCATAGAACAGATACGGCAGACTGCTGATATACTGGACATAATTTCCGCAGTAGTAAATCTAAAAAAACGAGGACAGAATTATTTTGGGCTTTGCCCCTTTCATAATGAAAAGACACCCTCTTTCAGTGTAGCACCAGCAAAAGAAATTTATCATTGTTTTGGATGCAATGCAGGGGGGAACGTATTTCGTTTTTTAATGGAATATGAGAAAATGACCTTTGTGGAAGCAGTAAAAACTCTGGGAGACCGTTACGGAATAGAGGTAAAACTGGGGGAGGATGACAGAGATCAGGAAGAACTGGAAAGGTTGCGAGACTTTCAATCATCTGCATCGGAGTTTTATGAAAAATTGCTTGGTTCAGCAGAGGGTAAACCGGTGACGGAATATCTCAAGGGCAGAGGCCTTTCCAAAGATGTAATAAAAGATTTCCAGTTGGGATTTGCTCCTGACTCATGGGACCGTCTTCTAAAACTTGCAAGAAAAAATGGAGTACCAGGAAAAATTATGGATAAATCTGGGCTGTTTACCCGCACAGAAAAAGGGGTGTTTGATCGGTTTCGAAACCGACTCATGTATCCCAATCATAACCTAGGAGGACAGGTGATAGGATTTGGGGGCAGAACCATGGATGAGGAGGATCCGGCGAAATACATGAATTCTCCAGAAACAATTTTATATTCAAAGAGCCGTGTTTTTTATGGATTGAACAAAACCCAGAAAGCAATTCGAAAAGCAGGAACAAGTATTTTAGTGGAAGGGTACATGGATTTAATTAAGCTGTATCAGGCAGGAATTACTAATGTGCTTGCAGTTTCTGGGACAGCCTTCACGGAAAACCATGTGCACCAGATACGGAAATTAACCCGTAAGGTTTTATTAATGTATGATGGCGATAGTGCCGGAAGAAAAGCTTCAATTCGGGCAGGTTATTTGCTATTGCGTGGTGGTATTGAGCCACTAATTGTTCCTGTGCCGGATGATTTAGATCCGGATGATTGGGTAAGCCGGGATGGTGCAGATATGATAAATAAAAAAATAAAAACTGCACAACCGCTAATCAATTATCATATTCAACTGTCCGGTGTGAATAAGATGTCTCCCGCGGAACGATCAAGATTCGTACGTGGGATGGTAACAGAGGTTGTGGGGATTCAAGACAACATATTCAGAAATGAGATCTTTCGTTCTATTTCGGATGAAATGCAGATTAACGAGCGGGACCTTCATTCTGTGGCAGACAAAGAACATCGCCGGAGGAGGATGCGCAGTACTAAAAGTGATGCTAAGAGTGAAAAGCCCCTCTTTGCATCCAAAAGTGAAAAAGCACAGCTAGAATTGGTCAAACTCCTGGCAGGAGAGGATCTGACAGTTCGCCAGAAAATTCGTGATTCCGTGTCCATAGACTATTTCACTTCGCATGTATTAAAAAAACTGGCGGAGTTCTTTTTCGGTCAGTATGAAGTTGTAAAATATGGGGCAGTGCTTCAGAATTTTGAAACAAAAGATGAGCAGGAGACGGTGGCAGGGATTCTGCTGGATTTATCAGTGCCGGAAGAGGTTGATAGAACCATAGATGATTGTATCTATTCTCTGAAAGCTGGGCCTGTCCGGGAAAAAATTGAATCGGCCAGGATGCAATTGCGGGAAAAAGAAAGATCAGGGGAGGATGTTTCAGAATTATTAATGGAGATTTCTGAACTGCGTAAAGAGTTAAATTCACTTTCATCTGTGGACAGGTAATCAATGTGGTTTTTCTTAATTTATTACTTATTTTAATTTAAAAGGGTTTTACATATGGGATATGGTTATCAAAGAGTGATAAACGGTTCATTCGAAAACGTGGAAATTCGAACCAGGGAATTATTAATGGAACAAGGTTTTGGAGTACTGACAGAGGTAAACGTCAAGGATACCCTGAAGACAAAACTAGATGTGGATTTTAGTAAATATACGATTCTCGGAGTCTGTAATCCTCCGTTGGCTTTTGACGCACTGAAAATTGAAAAGGGAGTTGGTCTATTTATGCCTTGTAATATCGTACTATGGGAAAATGAAGATGGGTCAACCACTGTCAATGCCTTCGATACAACCATTATGTCTGACCGGATAAAAAACGATGAAATAGAAAAACTTGCCCAAAGGGTAAATAAAATTCTAAAAACAGCTTTAGATAAGATATAGGAGCAAAGCCGATGCCTATGTATGATTATAAGTGTCGTTCATGTAGTGAACTTTTTGAAGAATTGGTATTATCCAGTTCTGTTTCAGATGAAGAAATTACTTGTCCAAATTGCGGCAAAAATAAAGCTGTAAAACAGCTGTCAGCTCCGGCAGTTGCGGTAGGTTCATCCTTTGAGCCTGCCTGTGAAAGGACAGGCTGCTCCACACCTGTTCAAAGTGGTTTTGGCTGAGCTAACTGATCCTGGGTCTCAGGATAATAGGACAAAGTAAACACTGCAAATATTTCTGCAGGTATGAGGAAAAGCATGCTCCAGTTTCTCTGCCATTTATTTAGGACTTTTACAGAATAACAGAGGTGTAGTTTACACTAAGACACATCAAAAGTCCTAAAATCGTTTTTACAAGGCTGTCCGAATGAGAGCCATATCTTCTGATCTTTCAGATCCATTATCATGGAAGTTTTTGTAGTGATTTGCTCGGATTCCAGGAGTGCACTATCCCTGTGGCGGCAGAGAGATTGGGGATGGTTCTCATGGTCCTTCAGAATTGCCTGAATACTTTTAATATCAAGAGGTTTCTGTTCATTTAATAGGGTCTCCATGCGAACATGGCGGAACTCTGATAGATATCTTCTGGGATTGGGAGGTTCTGCTGCATCTATCTTATCCGGGTTCACAAAATGGTTGGTATGGACCAGAACCCCGTTGTCCGGATCAATACATCTTAAGCTGTCCGGCGCTAGTTCTATATTTACCGCACCATGGGAAGCTTGCCCAATGATAAAATTAGCTGTGCAGGAACGGGGGGACCCCGTCAGAACATCCATGGCCTCCTTCATACTACGGGACCTCAGTACCTCATGGCAGCGGAGGTGAAAGGGTTTCTGAAACCTGGCCCAATTGTCAGAGGTTGAACACATGCCGTTTACCGCAAGGCCCACACCCTCTGAATTCATGCCTGGCTTCCCTGCAAAAATCCCAGCTTCAGTGAATGCTTTCCTTTGCAGACCATCTGTATCTGTACTGGTTACTAAAACACAATCCACGTCCGGTATCCAGTCCCAATTTTGTCCCATGATAAGGTGATTATTCTTGGAGGATTCTGGGAGGAGGGCAAAAGAGGTGCACCCATCCACCGATTCATCCATGTAGATTTTACCCAGAGCATAATAGAGCAGTTCGTAGCGGAGGTTCAGCATGGCAATTTCTAATATCTTCCTGTTTGAACTTTCAGCAATACCGGTCATAGCTTGCACGTATTCAGGGGATTGGTCACGCAGTGTGTTCAGGTAGATACCGGCATTTACAAGGAGATCCTGTTTGCCAATCCCAAACTCTTTATCAAACCGGTTAAGATAAACATCAATATTTTTTTTGATGCGCTCCCGCAAAGCTTCACCGTGAGCCAAGCCCTGCTCATAAGTGGTACCTGAAAACTGGAAATGGAGTTGGCTCATTCCTCTTCCCTGATTATTTTTTCAAGTACAAGCCATCCAGGCATAAATTTAAATCCAGCTCTCAAATTAATACTGAGCATGCCCGTGTTGGTGGAACCATTATCGGTGCGGATCCACTCATAGCCCTGGTTCTTTGACCATACGAGACTGGTGTGTTTTAAGGCTGAGGCAATTCCCTTTCTCCGATACTCACGTCTCACGCCAGTAAGTCCAGTATTTATGCCTATTTTTATCTCACTTTTCCACAGATTGTTCATACCGGCAATCCGAGCTCCATCCAACACAAGAAACCATGAATCCGGGTTGAACTTGGGATGTAACAAAGTATGTTTTTTATATGTATTATACTCCGGCATTGTAAAGGGATCTGTCCAGGGGATATCGGGGCCCACGTCCCGCTCCAGCTCCCAAACCTTATAGTCAGCGTTGTTATCTTCTTTTCTGAATTCTGTAAGGGTCATGATCCGATATTTCTGTCGGAGAACCCTGTCCAGTTCATCTTGATGAAGACCGGAGTCATAGAGTATTAGATCCAGGCTGGACTCCCGAACCTTATGGGTTTGCACAAAGCCACGGTCTTTCAGGAAACGTATTCCCCTTTCGTGTGGCTCATGCACTTCAGACATAATCTTGATGGGATCAAAGGGCTCCAGTTTCTCCATGAGATGGTCATAACAGGCGGCACCATATCCATGACCCTGAAGTTCAGGGTGAACACAAATATCGATCGCAAACCTATGGGGATGATAAGATTCTGTGTACTGGGTGTGCACAGCGAACACACAGAGCTTTTTGTTTTTCTCCCAGACCCAACACTTATATTTAATTTTCTTTTCGCGTGTCCTGTCGCTGTGGCGGAGGCTCTCTACTGAAAAAGGATGGTCCGGATAAATTATGTTTTTCATTTCAACAATGCCCGAATAATCACGGTCTGAAAATGGGCGAAGTTTAAAATCAGAGTCTATATTGTATTTCTGGTTTTCCATTAACGATTTTCTTTCAGATTGGTATCCGTAATTACATTCTCAGGGTGAACCATGGGGACAAAACGTACAGGTATTATACTTTTCTCTTCTGTCTCCTGTTCACTGATTTTTGTGATCACTTTCAGTTCCTGGTAATATGTACCTACCGGGATCACCAGCAGGCCGCCGATTTTCATCTGGTCGACCAAGGCCTGGGGCACCTGGTCCGGCGCAGCTGTTACTATTACCCGGTCATAGGGTGCATGCTCGACCCAACCCTCATATCCATCTCCCCATTTTACTGTGACATTTTCATAACCGAGTTTTTCTATCAATTTTCTTGCACTTTCAGCCAAAGGCTTAACAATTTCAATGGTAAACACTTTCTTCACCAAAGGTGAGAGCACTGCTGCTTGGTATCCGGATCCCGTGCCGATCTCAAGAACTGTTTCACCTCCCTCAAGCTGAAGAAGCTCCGTCATTAAGGCTACGATATAGGGCTGGGAGATCGTCTGCCCCTCTCCGATGGGCAGGGGACGGTCGCTGTAGGCAGAATATTTCAAATAACCCGGGACAAAAAAATGGCGGTGGATACCCCGCATGGTGCGGAGAACCTTGGCATCCCGTACACCACGTCTTTCAATTTGATTGGTTACCATTCTATCAGCTTCTATAATCCACCATTGAGGTTGAGATTTGAGAACGTCGGCATTTTTTTCGGGGTTGTTTTTCTGTTCCGAACCGCAACAAATACAAAACATTAGTAAAAAAAGTAATCTCACAAACATTTTTCCAAAGGTTAATTTAAAGTCACTGTGTTTCAAAAACTATCATGTTCCTCCTTCAACATTACCAATTTTACATGTAACCGGGGTTTTTACACAATCCTTTGCTACTCTGTGTTTTAGATATTACCACCTCACACATAAAACAGGTGAAAATATCCATTCTTGACATGCTCAGAAACAGAGTGTACAATCCGAAAGAGTTTTTATTATAAAACGGAGGTTTTTATGAAGAAATTACTGCTGACAATAATTTTTACTACTACCTGTCTCTTTGCTGATAATGAATTTGTCCAGACTGGTGTTGCGCCCTCGATAGATAGCCTGTTTGTAGGTGACTCATTCTATGCAGGGCGTGGTGTTCTATCAGGCACAGATCTGGACCAAGACGGTAATAAGGAAGTATGGGTTACCAGTTATGCGAATGGCGGTCAGGTCTACTGCTTTGAACAAGCTGGAACAGATACTTTAGCTCTTGTGTGGATATCAGCAGTAATTACGGCCGACTATTCCACACCAAGAGATGTACATACCGGAGATCTGGATAGTGATGGAAATGGTGAAATCATCTTTCATGTAGGCAGGTGGACAGGAGAAACAAACCCTGATGCCGGACTTCATGTTTATGAATGGGATGGTAGCACAGATA
>CAZOUJ010000025.1:8737-14222 GCA_964582955.1 uncultured bacterium | reverse complement strand
GTTCGTCGAGTGTTTAACAGTCCACTGGATGAGACTTCAATTATTGGTTTTGCAATAGGTTTTGCTCATAATGGATTCATTCCAATTCCGGAGATTCAATTTTTAGCTTATTTTCACAATGCAGAAGATCAGCTTAGAGGAGAAGCGGCAACTCTTCCATTTTTCAGTAAAGGCCAATTTACCAATCCAATGGTATTAAGGGTTCCGGGGTTAGCCTACCAAAAAGGATTTGGTGGCCATTTTCATAATGATAATTCATTAGCAATATTTCGGGATATTCCCGGAATTATTCTTGCAGTACCATCCAACGGACTTGATGCAGTAAAGATGCTCAGATCATCTGTGAGAGAAGCTTATAAAAATGGGAGAATTGTGGTATTTGTGGAACCTATCGCATTGTATATGACTAAAGATCTTCATAAACAAAAAGATGAAAAATGGAAATTCCAATATCCAAATTTGGAGGATGAAATTCCTGTGGGTGAATTTTGTGAATATGGAAATGGGAAATCGCTTACAATATTGACCTATGGGAACGGATTATTTTTATCTTTACAAGCAAAACCAGAAATTGAAAAACAATTGAAGAAAAAAATCACAATAATCGATTTAAGATGGCTCTCTCATATTGATATTCCAATGTTAATTAAGGCTATTGGTACTTGTGAAAATGTACTAATTGTAGATGAATGCAGAAAAACAGGTTGTCATGGAGAAGGACTACTTGCACAACTTGTAAGTGAATCAAAAAATCTCTTAAAAATAAAACTTCATGCAGCGGAAGACAGCTTTATTCCATTAGGCGATGCCGCCACCGTAACGCTTCCAAGTAGGGTGAGTATTGTTAAAAATGCAATTGAACTTGTAAATGGATAAAGAGCGGATTATCGTTATTTGTCCGGGAAGGGGAACATACACTAGGGAAACTTCTGGATATTTGAAAAAATATGGAAAATCTGCACTAAAGTACATTGAATACATGGATAATAAACGGAAGTTATCCGGTTTGCAGACACTTACAGAATTGGATGAATCATCGTTTAAAGCAAAAACCCACTTGGTAGGTGAACATGCATCCAATTTGATTTATGCCTGCAGTTTATCGGATTTTTTATCCATTGATCAAAATAAATATGAGATTGTTGCTGTCACAGGAAATTCAATGGGTTGGTACATCGCCTTGACTTTGGTCGGCGCTATAACACCAGAAAATGCCTACCTCCTAATTCATACCATGGGTTCCATGATGAAGGATGGGGTAATCGGAGGCCAAATTATTTATCCTGTTGTGGATGAAAAATGGCAAGTGGATGATATGAAAAAAGAAATGGTTTTGTCTTATGTTGCAAGTGCTGGGTGTTTTGTTTCCATATTTTTAGGTGGATATATTGTTATTGGAGGAAGCCAGGAGTCATTGGATTTACTTTTAAAAAAACTTCCATTAGTTGATAAATATCCTTTTCAATTACCTTACCATGCTGCTTTTCATACTCAATTAATGGATGGTATTCCTGAAAAAGCAATGAGTGAACTACCATCGACGCTTTTTCAAAAACCGATAATTCCACTGGTGGATGGAAAGGGATATATTTGGTCCCCTCATAGTACAGATGTGAATTCAATCTGGAATTACACACTCAACCATCAAGTTGTAAAATCGTATGATTTTACAAAAGCAATTACGGTTTCGATAAAAGAATTTTGTCCCGACAAATTGGTTTTATTAGGGCCCGGAAATTCTTTAGGTGGTGTGATTGGACAAATACTGATAAAAAACAAATGGTTGGATTTGGATTCAAAGAGTGCATTCTCAAAATATCAAAAAAACAATCCATTTTTAATCTCTATGGGATTGGAAGAGCAAAGAAACTTAATTTCTAAATGAGAAATGCGTGGATATCCAATAACTTGATTTATTGTACGAATTGATAATAGTATGAAAGAATACGGACCCGATTTTTATAATATTACTGAACTGTTTTCCGAAGAGGAATTGCTAATTCAAAAAACAGCTCATGAATTTGTTCAATCAGAATTTATGCCTCTTGTTAATGAACATTACGAAAAAGCAACATTCCCAATGCACTTAGTCCAAAAATTAGGAGAATTGGGATTTATGGGTTCTGCCTTGCCGGAAGAATCCGGAGGAGCAGGAGTGAGCAATGTAGCTTATGGACTTATTCTCCATGAACTGGAACGTGGAGATTCAGGGCTTCGATCTTTTGCAAGTGTCCAGGGAGCATTGGTCATGTATCCTATCCATGCCTATGGTTCTGATGAACAGAAAGCTAAATGGCTTCCGGGTTTAGGTTCCGGTGAAAAAATCGGTTGTTTTGGACTGACCGAACCGAACTTTGGTTCTAATCCCGGTGGAATGGCAACCTACTGTAAAAAGGATGGAGATGATTGGATAATTAATGGAAACAAAATGTGGATCACTAACGGATCGGTTTCTGATGTGGCGGTAGTGTGGGCCCGGGATGAAGAAGGTATCGTCCGAGGCTTTTTGTTAGAAAAAGGGATGGATGGATTCACATCCAGTGACATTCATGGAAAATTAAGTTTACGAGCTTCCGTGACCTCAGAATTATCCATGGTAAATGTTAGGGTATCGGATGCTTCAAGATTACCGAATATCGAAGGTTTAAAAGGACCATTGAGCTGTCTCACACAGGCAAGATACGGCATTGCTTGGGGAATGATTGGAGCAGCTGTTGATTGTTATAACGGTGCCGTTAAATATTCTAAAGAGCGGAAGCAATTTTCAAAACCCATTGGCGGATTTCAACTTACTCAGGCAAAATTAGCAAATATGGTTACCCGCATTACAGAAGCACAGCTTCTGGTATATCGGTTAGGACGATTAAAAGATGAAAATAAAATGACCTTTCAGCAGGTGTCTCTTGCAAAACGAAATAACTGTGCTATGGCTCGGGGTGTGGCCCAAACGTCTCGTGAAATATTAGGTGCTAACGGTATTACGGAAGATTACTCTCCCATGCGGCACATGGCAAATATTGAATCTGTTTATACCTACGAAGGCACACACGAAATGCATACCCTAATTCTGGGACAGGAAGTAACGGGAATGGCAGCTTATGATTAGCTTATATGAGAGCTCTCCAAGAAAAGAATTAAGGGCATGATTGAAAGGAAATTAAACTTGGAATAGGAGTTCCCTATTCAAATATAAACTTATTCCTCCTCGTCAGATTTTCTCACCCATGAGCGACGTTCCTGAAAGGTTCTGACTTTTAAATCCACCCTCTGTATTTTTATCTTTTCTCTTGTTCGGATTGTTCATTTAGTTCGTTAGAATTTTATCTATTAGTGACTGCTATCATTCAATTTTATAACACTAAATTAATTCAAGACAATCCTATTAAATAGGTAATTTCAAAAAATATATCATTTAAGCTTGATTATTTTCGCTGAAATGATTCACATCCTAAAATGCAAACAGCCCCCTGAAAACCAGCGGGCTGAAGAGGATATTATCCAAAAACCGGGAGAACGGATAAAAACTTCCTTCTCCGATATCAGGTATATGAATTATTTTGGGATTACATTTGTAGCAATAGGTCCTCTATCACTTGTTCCCGTCTCAAAATCAACTGATTGTCCGTCTTTGAGAGTTTTGAATCCTTCCATTTTAATACCACTCATATGAACAAATAAGTCTTTTCCACCTCCAGATGGAATAATAAATCCAAATCCCTTGGAATCATCGAACCACTTAACTGTTCCTTGTTTTATTTCATTCATTTACTATTTTCCTATATTTATTTTACTTATTTAATCCCTTTTTCTTGAAAAGAAAACAAACCTCTGAAAATTAGAAGGCTGTAAAAGATGGTACCATAACAATACCTTACTCAATAAATTCTTTTCATCCAGTTAAAAGGGTGCGGAATGTACAATAATCTATAATATATCCAACTAATATTTCCTTTCGTCTTAATTTGATTGTATGATTAAATGATTTTTAACATCCACATCTACATATCAGGATGCCCCTACAGATATTCTTTTATAAATTTCAAACCTAAAATCAGGAAGGGATCATTATGTACAAACCATTCAAAGATCATTAAACAATATATATCTGAACTATTGTACATTTTATACATGTAGCATTTGAAAAACATTTCTTGAAATTATATGGTATTAATATGAATAGATTTAATGGTCAATGAAGTGAAACTTGCGGTATGGGTATGAACCGCAGGAAATTTTTTAAGACAAGTGCCGTAGGAATTTCTGCACCATCTATTTTATTATCTTCACAGGGGAAAATAAATATGAATAATCCCATCGTTCTTTCAACCTGGAAACATGGTATGCCTGCCAATGATGCTGCATGGGAAATATTAAAAAATGAGGGTTCTGCTCTGGATGCAGTAGAAACAGGAGCAAAAGTTCCTGAGGCGGATCCGGAAAGTTCATCTGTTGGTTTTGGAGGATTACCTGATGAACAAGGTAAAGTAACTTTGGATGCGTGTATCATGGATCACACGGGGAACTGCGGTTCCGTTGCTTTCATTCAAAATATAAAACATCCTATTTCTGTAGCCCGAAAAGTTATGGAAGAAACAAAACATGTGATGTTGGCAGGTGAAGGCGCAAAACAGTTCGCAGTTTCTAAAGGATTTGAAGAAATGAATTTACTGACCGATACTTCACGAGAACAATGGGAAAAGTGGAAGAAAAAGCAATTCAAACAAACACCCCATGATACACATGATACTATTTCTGTATTGGCTCAGGACTCAAGAGGAAATCTTTCAGGTGCATGTACTACCAGTGGTTGGGCCTACAAACTACACGGAAGAGTAGGAGACAGTCCCATCATCGGGGCAGGACTCTATGTGGATAATGAAATTGGTTGTGCTGCTGCTACCGGACTAGGTGAAGAGGTAATCAAAACCACAGGAAGTTTTTTGGTCGTTGAACTAATGAGGCAGGGGTATGAGCCCACCAAAGCGTGTGAAGAAGCATTAAAACGGGTTATCAAAAGACATAATGGAAATCCTGATTTCCAGATTGCCTATATCGCCATCCGCAATGACGGAGAAATTGGTGTAGCCTGTTTGAAATGGACGTTTGAGTATGCACTAGCTCAGAAGGAACAAAATAAATTGTACAAAACGGTAGGCTTATTATAATATAAAAGGATAAATACGTTTCTATTTTTTAAGTAAAAATGTTTCAGAAAATAACTAACTATTTTATCCCAAACACTAGTCAATCTGCTCAAACATATAGGAATAAAATAGGAGTTTTCCAAGGCTGGATATCCGTTGGAATTAATGGACTCTTATTTTTTTTAAAAATAATTATGGGACTAATGATTGGGGCAGTTAGTCTTATTGCCGATGCCTTGCATAGTTTATCTGATGTTATCACATCTTCTATTGTCATTTGGGGATTTAAGCAGGCTGAGAAACCTGCGGATGTTGAACATCCATATGGTCATGGCCGAGCC
>CAZOUJ010000025.1:7055-8727 GCA_964582955.1 uncultured bacterium | reverse complement strand
ATGGTCAAGTTAGCCGGAGGCACACCAGTGCTAGTCATGGCAGGGCAGAATACATTGCTACATTGATTATTGCAATTTTACTTTGTGTTGCAGGTATTGAAATTATTGCCGCATCCATTGACCGAATACAAAATCCGGTATGGGATTTGAACAAGGTGAATTGGTGGATGATCTCCCTATTGGTTTTAACGATTGTAATTAAAGAGTTCACAGCACGGTATGCAGACTATTTATCATCAATGGTAGCTTCCGGAACCTTACATGCTGATGCATGGCACCATCGTTCCGATGCAATGTCCAGTTTACTGGTTGTAGGAGCAATGGTTGCGGGAAAATTTGGCTATGTATCTGTCGATGGATGGGCTGGACTTGGTGTAGCAGGAATTTTAATGTATATGGGATTTGAGATTGCTAAAGATGCTGTGGATGATCTTATAGGAAAACCACCTACAATGGAGGAAGTAGAAACCATTAAACATATTGTGATGGATGTTCCGGGTGTTTTAGGCGCTCATGATATAATTGTGCACAGCTATGGACAGGACAAATTTGTAAGTGTTCATGTAGAGATTGACGCAAAAGAAACGACCGCCACTGCCCACGACATTTCTGAGGATGTGGAAGAATGCCTTGAAAAAGCAATAGGAGTTGAGCCCACGGTACACCTCGACCCAGTTCATCCTGGTAATCCCCTAGTAAAAAAAGTACGAGCATACTTGGATCAGCATTGGGGGGAGGATTCCCGTATTACAGATATACATGATGTTCGAGTTGTGGAAACTAAAAATCATCATGTGATACTATTCGGAATCAATGTTAGACTTGGGATGAGTCAAACCAGAATTATAGAATGTCAAAAGGAATTGGAGACAGAGCTGAACGGGAAATTTCCTGGTTATGATATAAATATTAAGGTATCACCTTTGCACCGTTATTGATTTACTCACTGGTCATCGTATAATAATTCATTTACCAATAGAACAACATCATGGATGGTTATTTCAGCATCCTCATCCATATCAGCAAAAAAGAATTGATCATCCGTTAGTTCAATGCTACCATTGAGGTGAGAAAGAATCATGGTAATGTCCAATGAGTTAATGGTCCCATCACGGTTTACATCACCGGGCGCAAGAATGTTCTGATAAATATAATCGATTGTTTCTCTAACCGTGATTAAAACAGCTTCATGAGCAGTGTTCCAGTCAACTAAACCACCAACATGAATATGGCCAGCAAGATAGCATGGCGTCTCACCTTCATTTTCCATAAGACCTTTATACCAGACACCGTGGAATCCTTTGTACTCTGATAAATATCCACCGGCCCCTTCAGCATAGTCAATATAAGAATAAAGCCCTAAATCAGCAGAATTGATGGCATCAACAATTTCTGACATGGGCAGAGAAGAGTACCTCATGTGATTTATGGGAGAATCCTGATCGGGAGGTGTGGGTGTGGGTTGATAGGGTGGTGTAAAGTCATCTATCCATCCGAGCCGGTTATAATATTTCCATTCCATTTCCCAACTGTTGTTGATATATCCTCTACTAAATGTGATAATGGCAACAGGATCATGTGTTTCAACGATATTCCACCAGTCTTCTGAAGTATCCTGATAGTCCACTTCTAAATCTCCATATCCCTGTCCGCAATCGTTACAGTCCGGTGG
>CAZOUJ010000025.1:0-7013 GCA_964582955.1 uncultured bacterium | reverse complement strand
TATCATAGCCAAGATCCTCCCAATTTTCTCCAATCCATCCATCTGGATTTAATAAACTATTTTGGCTAAATGGTCGGACTGATTCATTGGTGGGAGGCCAATAACCGGTAAGTAAAATAATAGGATTTTCCCTTGAGGTATTTCTTGAATAAACATGGATATTTTTTGATTTTTTTGTATTAGATTTTTGGTAAGAAATAGTTTGGAAAGAAATTTCCGGGAACTGGATATTATTTTTTCTGGGCACAGATAGTTCTAAAATAAATTCTGATGATTTTAATCTGCCGGTAAGAGTGATAGATTCCGTCACTAAATATTCTTTCCGATACGGTCCGACCCATGTTTTCTCAATTGGATTAATTAAATATAATTCACTCTCTTCAGGAAAATTATTATTGTCCAAAAGCGCATGAAAACTATTTTCTTTTTCTAATGAATAATGCAAAATATACAAAACATTATTATCATTGATTATTTCAGTACCGTTCTGCCATTTTATTTTTTCAATTTTAAAATTTCCGTTCGTGAAAAGTATTTTTTCGGAGGTCGTTTCAGGATTTAAATTAAAATATTGGGGTTCTCCATAGGGTAAGACCTGGGGATAAATCAATCCGGTTAAAATGATAATAATAAAATAAAATTTACAGGATAGAATGTATTTTACTATATTATATATTAGACTCATTTTTAGAGAAAGAACCATTGTAATTGTAAATATGTACTGCAAAAGCCAAGCAGTGCACCTGCGAAAACCTGAGTCGGTGAGTGAGCTTTTAATATAACACGTGAATAACTGACCAACACAATAATCAGTACCATGGGAAATGGATAATAATTCCCATTGGTCAAAAGTGCAGCAGCTGGTCCGGAAACTCCCATGGAGTGGATCGAAATTTTCCAAAATCGATTGATCAATAATGTAAGGACTGTATTTGTCATATAACAAAACATGAGTCCCTGGGTTAACGGGTTTGCATTCAAAAGGATAAGGGATAAAAATCCTAATCCTGCATACCCAATACCCAAGGTCAGGGGAAATTGTCTTTGATCTTTGACGGATGCATCTAAATCATCAATTTTTCCTAATTTTTTTAAAATAATTACCGTGGTAATTGGGATTAAGTTTGAAAAAATAAAACAGGTAAAAAATATAATATATGGATTCCCAATTGAAGAAGTACCATTAAAAATCAGGACAGCGAACACACAGAGTGAAATTATCATCGGGTGAAATATAGACGAGACAATTAAAGCGAAAATATTTTTCATGAATGTTGAAAAATGTAAATGATGTAATCTATGTCAACCAGAAAAATGGTATTCACCAAATACATTTTTCATAACTTGAGTGATCTCCCCGATTGTACACTCACTTTTTACACAGTCAATTATGTGTGGGATTAGGTTTTCATCTCCTTTACATTTTTCAGTTAGAACCTCCAGTGTTTTTTCCACACCTTCATTGTCCCGGTTTTGTTTTAATATTTTTACTTTTTTGATCAGTGTATTTACAGATTGTGTAGAAATTTCATGGATGCTAGATACAATATCTTCATCCTCATCAAAATTATTTACACCGATAATAATTGTTTCCCCGGAATCAACTTTCAATTGGTAGTCATAGGCACTTTTGGAAATTTCATTTTGAATCCAACCTTTTTCTATTGCCTGAACCGTACCACCAAGAGAATCAATTTTTTCAATGATCTCCAATGATTCACTCACTAAATCCTTCGTCATCCGTTCTACTACATAACTGCCACCGAAAGGATCCGGATGATATGGGATTCATGATTCATGAGCAATGATTTGTTGAGTACGAAGAGCAAGGTTTATCGATTCGTCAGTAGGTAACGATAATGCCTCATCTTTACTATTTGTATGTAGGGACTGAGTTCCACCCAATACAGCAGACATGGCTTGAATCGTTGTCCGCACCACATTATTATCAATCTGTTGTGCTGTGAGTGTGGAGCCTCCGGTCTGAGTATGAAAACGGCATCGAAGCACTTTTTCATTTGTGACACCAAATCTGTTTTTCATAATGTTTGCCCACAATTTTCTTGCTGCTCTGTATTTTGCGATCTCAATAAGAAAATCATTATGAGCATTGAAGAAAAAGGATAAACGCTGCCCAAATATTTCAAGATCAAGTCCTCGTTTTTGTGCTGTTTCCACATAGGAAATAGCATTGGCGAATGTAAAGGCTAATTCCTGTACAGCCGTACTGCCGCTCTCCCTTATATGGTATCCCGAAATAGAAATTGTATTCCATTTGGGAATGTGATTTGAACAAAATTCAATCACATCTGTTACCAGACGGAGCGATGGGTTTGGAGGGAAAATATAGGTTCCTCTGGCAATGTATTCCTTCAAAATATCATTTTGAATAGTACCCCTCAGAATTTTCATAGGTATATTCTGACGTTCCGCAGCAACAATATAGTTTGCTAGAATTATTGGAGCAGTAGCATTGATCGTCATAGAAACAGAAACGTCAGACAGGGGAATTTGGTGAAAGAGGTTCTCCATATCGTGAATGGATGAAATTGGGACCCCGACCTTTCCCACTTCACCAACAGCCATAGGGTCATCGGAATCGTATCCAATTTGGGTAGGAAGGTCAAATGCGACAGAGAGTCCTGTCACTCCATTTTTCAATAAATATTTAAATCTTTCATTGGTATCAACTGCACTTGTAAAACCAGCATACTGACGCATGGTCCACAGCCGGTTTTTATACATATCCTTATAAATCCCTCTTGTGAAAGGAAATTTCCCTGGTTTTTCCTTAGCCATAATAGATTGAGGTGATCAGTGGTTTATTTTCCTCTTTGTCCTTTGATTGCCTGATATGCGTCACTGACAGATTTAAATTTTTCCTCAGCTAATTTTTGCAACTCTTCTCCCAGATGACTGACCTTATCCGGATGATATTTGTTTGCCATTTTGCGGTAAGCTTTTTTTACTTCTTCATCAGTAGCACCAGGGCTAATTTCGAGTATTTTATAGTCGGATTCGGAATCTCGGACAAACATCGCTTGTATTGAAATAAAATCATTCTCACTGACATTCATATAGCGGGCAATGGTATGTATGATTTTTATTTCTTCAGAATGAACATGCCCATCCGCTTGTGACAGACCGAACAAGACATGGACCAGTTCTAATCTGCTGGGATGGTCCATAGATCTTTGAATTTGTCTGCACACATCCCGTAAGTGATATTCCTGATCTAGAATGTCTTTAAATAAAACCATGAAATCCTGAACATCATTGGTATGAAATTGATTTTTCAGAAACTGTTTGACAAAGTCCAATTCAGATTTCAACATTTGCCTATCCGCCTTCATCACTGACGCAAAGAGAACCAGCATTGAAACCATAAAATCACCGGGTTTTGTTTTGGGATAGGCAGTTGTGTGGCCAGAGTAATAGCTATTGTATGCCCCAGTTCTGGCTTCATTACCATATAAGGAAGCTGCGGCATACCCAAGGATGCCACCTATAGGACCGCCCATTACCCATCCAAGACTTCCCCACAACAATTTCTTCCCTAGACTCATTTCATTTCTTTTTTATTGATATAAAATACTTCAGAAAACTAAGCAGGATTCCTGTGGAGAAAAAGCTATATTCAACCATGAAAATCCCTCTTAAGACGAAAATTGCCTTCCTGTTGACCTATAAAATTGCCCTAAAAAAAGAAAATAACCGATCAATAAAATTAGGATTGGGTGGGAACAAAATCCGTACCGTTGCATATTTTTTACCAGAGAAAGAACGGTTCAGGCGGGTTGCAATTCAATATCTTAATAATTTGAATAAACACAATTTAGAAATTAAATTAATCTGTCGTTTATCAGTATCAGAATTATTCAATGTGTCAATGAACCATCCCGACATATTTATTTCTGATAAACAGTTAAATCGTTTCGGGTTACCACACCCATCTACAAAATATAAAATGAATCAAATTGTTGCAGATGCAGCGGTGGATTTAAATCCGGAATTCGACCCAGTACATGGAATATTAATGCAGAAAATAAATTCTCGTCTTAAAATCGGATTTGATTCACATTGGTCACAAAAACTCTATACTATCACTTTAACAGCTAGTAATAATGAATATATAGATAATCAATATCATCAAATCAATCAACTTTTAGGTATACAATGAACTATTATATATTTGAAAATATCAAGGATGCTAATTTTTATCCAATATCGGCCACCCGTGCAGCTACTGATATAAGGGTTGGTGCCAGAACATTTTTAGACAGAATTAAAACCCTAATTTCTTCCGAGGACAAACTCTCACTATTCGTCAGGGAGGAAATAGCAGAATTAACACAGGAAAGACATCCAGAGATTGAGGTGAATCCTCAAGAAGTGACCCATGGTATTTGGTTAGCTGGGAATGTGTTTTGGACTGCAGATTTAATAAATAAGATAGACCACGGTTCCGAATCTAAATGGTTTTATGAAGATAGAGCAGTTGGATATTATTTATCCACATCCATGGGAAGATCATGGCTGGCGCAGAGAGGACCGGTCAAGAGTGAATTTTCTGACGGTATTGAGAAAAGAAATTTATCTTGTGATTCTGTTCACTATGTGTGGGACATTATTGATAGAATTCCAAAAACTATGGAAGAAGATATAAAGGGATTTAATCCTAATTTTAAAATGAAAAATGACCCACAGTCAATATACACTGTTGGGGAAAACAAAATTTATGTTGATGATAGCGCTCACATTGAACCACTTGTCACTCTGAATGCCGATAAAGGTCCAATCATTATCATGGATAATGTTCGTGTTTATTCTTTTGCCTACCTTGAGGGACCTTTATATATTGGGAATGATACGATTATAAAACCCCATAGTCATATTTCCTCATCAATAATAGGGCCTGTCTGCAAGCTAGGGGGTGAAATTGAAAAATCTATTTTTCAAGGATATTCAAATAAAGTCCATGATGGACATTTAGGGAATGCTTTTTTAGGAGAATGGGTCAATTTAGGTGCAGGAACAACCAATAGTAATCTGAAAAATAATTATTCACCTGTAAAAGTAAATTTTGGACAGGAAGAAATTGAAACAGGAAATTTTTTTATTGGATCTTTTTTTGGAGATCACGTCAAAACAGGTATAGGAACCCAATTGAATACCGGCACCGTCATCGGCCCCTGTTCCAACATTATTTCTAGCAGTTTATCTCCAAAATATTTTGAACCATTTTCGTGGTACGTGGATGGGCATTTAAATTCTTACCGGTTTGAAGATTTTATTGGAACTGCAAAACAAGTAAAGCACCGGAGGGGTATGGAATTATCATCTAAAGAGATTTCATTTTTCCAACAATTGAGTCAATAAAAAATTCATTGAACATTTTATTGCTAGAGGTACTTTCATCGTTTATATTAATCGCCGATTTTTAAAGGAAAATTAAATGTTAGAAGGTATCATTTGTCCCGTTTGCGAATCTACTTTAGATGATGAGCATCTTAAAGAGACTCTCGTATGTGTGTTTTGCAGAACCGATTTGAAGGATCGGAAATATCTTGACTTCCTTGAATATTTGATGACTAACGGTATCGTAAAAAATCTAGATTTTTTTGATACCGAAGTATACAGTGAGGATATTGAACGTTTAAGTCCAGATGATGATGAGGAAGTAGATCCTGCTGAATTTGAAAAAAAGAAGGATAATTTTAATTTTTATGAAAATGAAATAGTCCATAAGCCTAAGGCTGACAAAGAACCGGACTATGAAGAGTTTGATGGATTAAATGAAGATTGGGAAGAATTTAACAGAAGAGAATTTGAAGGATTTTAATAGGGGATATTATGAGTGATAAAAAACCAAAAACACAACAGATCAATATAGAACTAGATGAGAAAGTAAGCAGCGGAGAATATTCAAATTTCGTCGTTGTGACACACTCTCCAGCAGAATTTGTAATGGACTTTACCCGTTTATTACCAGGTGTTCCCAAAGCGAAAGTTCATTCAAGGATCATTATGGCACCGCCACATGCAAAAGCATTTATGATGGCTTTGAAGGATAATCTTATCAAATTCGAGGGTAAGCATGGGGAGATCAAATCACCCGGCCAAGATTCCTTTTCCGGTTTCGGAGTGAAACCGCCCAAAGATACGTTACCTAACTAATTATTTTCTCCTGAGTGGTACCACACCCAGGAACGATTTCGTTTTAGCTCTCTCATCTTTACAATTACCCACACACTCAGCATACACCAGGCTATTCCATAACCAAAAAGTGCACCGCAAATGATATCAGCGGGATAGTGCACCCCAACATAAACCCTGCTGATGGCGATAAGACTTGCAAGGGAAAAAACCCAAAATTGCTTTCTTCCGTAGAAATAACGTATCACAACAGCAATGGCAAAGGAATTGGCGGCATGGTTGGAAACAAATGAAAACCGCCCGCCCTTTTTTACTAATAAATTAATTGTATCCCCTAGAGCATGTGATGGTCTGATTCTACCAACCCATGGTTTAATGATCTGTGCTGCGGTTCCATCAACAATAATAATTGTAAGGATGAGGATCACGCCCGCTATTTTACCCCGTTTACCATCAAAACTGAACATCCAAAATAGTAATATAAATATGGGAAGGATCCAATGATCCTGATCTGTAACGAATACCATAATATGATCCAGAACAGGGTGAGACAAATGAGAATTAATAAAATGAAAAGTTAGATGGTCAATATGTCTCAGGAAATCCATACCATGTATTCCTAATAGGGGAGAATTATTAAACCTTTCTGTCTCAATTTACTCAGAACCGATTTGATAGGTGAGCTTACCTGTTTTTTATAAACTTGCCTGCAATCTCAGAACGATCATTTGACCCATTTCAGGTCCTCCCATAATTTCGGTATGTTTATGATTCAGGATATTATTGATAGTCAGATTTAATTTTAATTTGTCGTTAATCTCATATCCTGAATGGAGGTCAAAAATGGTGTAGGCATT
>CAZOUJ010000024.1:12023-14429 GCA_964582955.1 uncultured bacterium | reverse complement strand
GCGGCTGTAAATCCTGAAATGAAATGGTACCATTGACAAACATACATGAATTTGTTTTTATAATATCAGGGTTGACATTCCGGACTATTTGCCTTCCACTATTTCCTGATGGAAAAGGATACTGGAAGTCATCAACATATTCATTGAGTTTAACCCAATATGCCGTACCATTTTGCAAAGTGGTTAAGGTATTTAGAAAGTCCAATCCATTTGGATCATAAAAGGTAAAACCATTTTCACTAAAACCGGTTACATAAACTAAATTATTATTCCCCATTAATTCAGCAAATGCTTCTTCTGGCAAGCTGTTTTCCCATACCCAATACCCGATTAATTCCAATTCTCCCACATGTCCGAACATGTCCGATTCATTAACTTTTACCCAGTATCCTCTACCATCCTCAATGTTGGTCAGAGTGTTGAGGAAATCGTAGCCAAACGGATCAAAATAATTTGAACCGTTTTCATTATAACCGGTAATGTTAACTAAATTATCATTTAATAATAATTCACTGAACACAATATCAGGTGAACTATCCATTAGAAAAATATCAAAAGAGATCAAATTCCAGCCCCCAGATACCACATGATCATCAGATGACATTGTAAATATCTGTCCTACCGCAGCATTTGTAATGCTCTCATTCTCGTTCCATTTAATTTCGTCAACTATAATTAATGCAGGGTCTGAATTAATATTATTGACTGTAAATAACAGGTTAACCAGGTCAAATTCTGATGCTCCGCTCTCTACAGATGAACCAACTAAGATTAATGATTCGTTATCATCAAGGTACTGGTATGAAAATCCAGAATTATTATTTTCCTGAATACCTTCAAAAGATAACCGGGACATATCATACGATATATCTGCTTCAAAGGATAAAATATTTTGACTGTTTGATACTTGAAACGGAATAACTGCGACCTCTCCAGGCATGACCATTTGATCTTCTATAGCAATATTTCCACTAGCAATCATCTCTGATTCCACAGGTAATTCTTCAACAAGTCCAACCATATACTGAAGAATATAAGATGCATCCAATGCTGATAATTCTTCACTTAAGTTTACATCTCCAATGAGTATCTGAATTGGTTCTAATTCAATATAACCCACAAGATGTTGAAGAATAAGTGATGCATCATAAGATTGGACAACATCATTCATATCTACATCTCCATAGAGCGCTAGGACCTCGATTTCTGTTGTTTCAGATGTATTCTCTCCATGATTGGTACTAACAGTGAGTGTGACCTGATAATTGCCCGGTACTTCATACGTATAAACAGGATTTTCATCATCGGAAATATCCCCGTTGCCAAAATCCCATTCATATTGAATGGAATTACCTGTGCCTTGGTCAGCTGTATTGGTAAAAGAAACAGCCAAAGGGAATAAGCCGGTAGATGGTTCAACCAAAAATGATGAAGAGGGCGGAACAGATTCAAGAATATAAATTCCGCCGTTCTCTAATTCCGGTACCTCTTCACCTGTATCAAACACTGCTGAAGAGATAACGATTGAAACAAAATCCACGTCAAGGTCATTATGCAATTCAAGATCCAGTGAAAAGAATAAGCCATCACCGGATATACTGTTTGCCCCGGCCATAGCAATAAAGATAGAATTCCCCGCTTCATTACTTGTTACCGTCCAACCTGAATTTGATGGGAGAGTTCCCTCCATGTTCATAGAGACAAAATCATAATAATTACTGTTTCCCTCCACCACCATGTCCACAGAATTTGCTGATATATCACTAGGAAAATGAATATAAACGGGTAAAGAAACATAGTATCCTTCGTATGCTTCTATGTTATCTACTGTAACAACAATATTTTCATCTTGGATAAGTATTGAATTTTCAGTTCCAGGTGTTCCGCCAAGGACCAAGCTTGGACCCCAATTCCCAGGAAATTCATTACCTTCAAACGGATGAACCAATTCTAGCGAGGGTCCATTACCATCTGGCTCAGTGGGCCATTCACCCTCATCATCATAATTCACATAGTCTACCTGTCTACCATAATTATCCAACAGTTCAAGTTCTTCACCTCCATTATAAATATATCCTTCGTACTGGAAGACCTGATACCCATTTCCTGAATATGTATCTGGGTTATTAGCAACAATTATATGTTCGTGGGAATTAATCTGACTCCCCACAGGGAACTCAGAATCTATACCAAGACTGATGTAATAACCGCTTAGGTCAACTGAGAATTCTTCCTTGTTATATATTTCCAGGAATTCGTAATCACTATCACTTCCCTGTTGTTCACTGCTGGGGTTATAATGAATTTCATTGATAACAAGACTTACCACTGGAGGAGGTTCAATTTCATCCCCAAAATTATATATTTGATCTATTTCTCCACATCCATCCATGGGAGCGCCATTAT
>CAZOUJ010000024.1:10892-12005 GCA_964582955.1 uncultured bacterium | reverse complement strand
CAGCAAAATCCAACACAATATTTTCTGAAGCTACCCATACCTTTAAATGAAAATTCTCTCCATCATTCATCCCTTCGTCAAAATCGGTAATCGGGTCGTCACCATAAATAGTAAGATTTGCATATGAGTTTCCATATTCCATAATTAATGCAGACGCACCAGCGATATTTCCATCATCATCAAATGCAGCAATCCAATCATCTGACAAACCCGCTTCCTCATTGATGGTTATTTGGCCCTGTAGTATCCCTGACATTGGGGTTGGGGTTACACTCCCTTCAAATGGATTTTGATTTGGTTCTTCATATGGTGTAATACTTAATATTAATTGTGTAAATGCTGGATTATCAATAGTTAATCCTGAATTATTTGTCATATCAATCCATAATAATCCACCACCAAAAGAATCCATAAGTTCGACTGTTCCTAACTCTGACCATCCGCTATTATCCCAACTTAAATTGATGGTATTATCCTCTGGATATTGGAGCTGTACGGTTAATTCATGCTCGCTCACATTACCGTCCCCGGCTAATATTTGGGTGTAATACCTATCACCATTCCAGAATAAAGCTGCATCGAAACTTGGTGGTGGTGGAGACGGAGGAGCAAAAATGTCGAGTTCAGAATCAAAATCATCAGTAGCGTCAGGCGAAAATCCAACCATCAGATCATAATTGCTTGTTCCACCAGAAATATTAAAAGACACAGAAAAATTTTGCGGAAACATTATCGGGGGAAAAAGAAAAAACACAAGAACAAATTTTAACAGATTCATCATATATCCTTATTAATCTTCAATAAAAGTAACGGGGAAATTACCATTAAAATGGTAAATGAATATGTACTAAATGGTTAGATAAATATTAGAAAGTATATTTGTACTTGAGTTTCATTCGAAACTCTGAGTAATCTGTCCGAGGATAAGCAACAAAATCATTGACGGTAATCATTCCCACATCAAGACCGATCATCTGATTCTGAGAAATTTTATATTGTGAACCCACATTAAAGGTGAGCTTTCGGTTGGCAATATCAGGAACATCTGGACATTGAGCAAATTGTTAATTTGTTTGCCGAGAATTTTTATTATCTGATTATTACTTATTTGCT
>CAZOUJ010000024.1:10149-10882 GCA_964582955.1 uncultured bacterium | reverse complement strand
GTTACAGTCTCCGTGACCGGAATATTTTGAGACAGTCCCAAGCCTAAATTGAGTGAGAGTCTGAATGGAAATGTCTGGGTCAGTGCCAACATATAAGAATTGCTTTTAAACGCACCCTCTGGATTTAAATTATCTTTAAAATCCATCAGCATCACATTTCCTGAAATTCCAATTTCAATATCCTTAATTGCAAAAGCATAAGAAGGCCCTAAGGTAATTGTTGTTGTATAATCATCACTCAATTGAACTCCTGAAGTATCTTCAATAACTGCTTCTCCATCTCTTGTCATCAAACGATATCCTACACTGAGTCCCGGATATCCTTTAAAACTGAAATTAGCATTAGTCGCATAGGATGTGCTGTGTGTGGTCTGAGCATCAAATAAATCCAGATTATTCCTGTCATTTGCAAATCCTACAGATAACATAATCTGGTTATCCATAAATTTTGTACGTCCATCCAATTTTAATGATTGAATATCTGTTTGTACGGATGAATTCCCAAGAGATGAAAAGTTTCGGGGAATACTTTTATAAGCACCCTTAATATCAAACAAAGCTAATTGGGTACTGAATTCCAGCATATAGGCATCCGTAGCAGTTAAAGTTACATCATCAATCGCTGGATCAAAATTATGATCGGTAATAGATGATGCAGCCCTGTAGGCAACTAACTGAGTATTATCAAACAGAGAAAGGGATGAATTCATTCCAATGACAGAATTATTTTGGT
>CAZOUJ010000024.1:1320-10139 GCA_964582955.1 uncultured bacterium | reverse complement strand
CTGTTGGAATATTAATGAAGGTTGTGTAAAGTTCATCTTCCATGGACGTTGTATCATCTTCAACCTGTAAATAGTTCATTCCTAATTCGAATCCCAGTGGTATCGGAATGACAAGCTTCGGTACACCTTCCCAAGAATATGATGTATTGACACCGAATAACTTCTGGGCAAATGTTCCTTTTACATATTCCGGAATTCCTTCATCGCTATTCTGTAGAATGGCGGGAAGCATTTCTTTTGTGTTTCCATAAATTAAGGAGGTTTTAAACCCTTTGTAATTAGCATCTGCGATCAGTCCCCGCACTCGAGCACCCTTTAATGTTAATTCGGAAAAGTTCGGATTATGATCTCCACCCTTTAAGGAAGCGTACGGTGTTGCAATGTTAAATTTAACCCGATCTAAAGGTTGCCTTCTGGAATCAACTTCTCTTGCCAAAGGATCAAAATGTTCAATCAATGACATACTGAATGATGCTTTGAGTAACCCTTTACTAAAAGTGAGTTTAAATCTCGGTTTTTGATTATCTAGTGGACGATTATCCGGTTGTTCCTTTCCGGAAAATGTATCATATTCAGATTCATAGTCTAAGGAGCCTTTAATTGTCGCATCAGATAAAAATGTCTTTTTGACCTCCTCCTTTTCAATTGAAAATGTCCATTCATTAGTGGTAGCAGCATTTCCCAATTGATCCGAAACTGAAAATTGAATGGTGTGGGTCCCAAATTCAAAAGGACCCGGGGGAACAAATGAAATAAAATCTTGGTCCACTGATGCATCACTGGTGACATCTTCCCCATCAATGACAAGTGAAATTGTAGATATATCTACATCGTCCTCTTCGTCATAAATGGAGATTACCACCATCTGATTCCCCTCTTCATAAATTCCACCATCGTCCGGCTGCATGAGAAGAACGTCCGGTGCAGATGTTTCTGAAAAACGAACATATTCTATGTAATAAGCATTATCCTTTGGATTGAAATCTGGAAGGGATGCAATATTATTGGCATCGTCCGTCGCTAGTAGATAGTATTCAATACCATAAGGACCGACATCTTCAGATGGAATTTCAAATTGATAATTATTGAATTCCAAAGACATTGGTTCATATTTAAAGACTTTTTCACCCTTTACACGATAGTACACCAGAACATCCCTCACATCAATATTATCTATAACAACGGCTTCGATGATAAGTGGTTGTCCCTCAAACACATCTTCAACAATTTGGTGAAGTATATTCGGCTTGATGTAATCATTGGCAGAATAAACCAAAGAACCTATCAAAAGGAATAAAAGAGGTAAGTATTTTTTATACACAGTCACTATGCTTTAATCTCCGTTACCCTCACTTGGTTTTACCTTCATAATCACTTTTACCGAGCCATCTTGATTTTCAACAACCTCTGGTGTACCTGATAGTTGTAGCAGTCCATTAAGCAGTTGGTCAAACACATCTTCCGTATTCCCTGAACCCTTACTAATAGAACTTCCCTTTAATGTTTTACCAGCGATTTTATCCGCTAAACTTGGATCAATCTTCCCCAGTGCCTTGGAAGCCTTACTATTTATTTTGTTCATAGCATCTTTGGACCGTTTCATATTCATAACTAATTTACCGGGGGAGGCGTTTTCACCGATAACTACAATAACTTTTTTTCCAACTTCTGTTCCTTTTGCTTTCAGTACCCCCTTACCCTTATTCATTTTTACAGAAACTTCTGATGCCCAAGATTGTCCACCATCTACGGATACCTGAATTCCATCTTTACCTGCTATTGTAACTTCTTCACCATAAGACAAAGCGTTATTTCCATCTGAATCCTTAGCATTTATCTGGATGTTAAAGGGTTCTCCAATATCTTTACCTCCTGGTTTATCAGGACTCAGTTTTAATTTCCACTCTTCCTTGGTTTTCTTCTGCCAACTGGGAACCGCTTTTTGAGGAACAGAAACGGGCTGGCTTGGACTCTCACCAGCGCGGGAAATACTGGTGGTCATTTCCGTTGCAAGAATGACACCGAGTTCATTCATGAACTCAACGGTTCCTTCCAGTACGGTTAAATGGGTAGTACCGTCCTTTTCAACCATGAGATTAAATTCTGTTCCTTTTACAGATGCTACGCTAGTGGGTGTCTGTATTTTAAACTTTGATCCCGATGTAGTTTTAACGTTCATTTCACCAACGGCTACGTTAATGTCTGTTTCCAATTCCCGTTTCACCGTTCGTTTTGATTTTACTGTGAACTTGGTATTTTCCCGAACCTTTATCATACTTCGATCTAAGAACATAATAGAGCCAAATGATGCTGTTCCTGTTTCAAGTTTATCTCCGTTGGCTAATTTCCCGCCAAGTGAGGCTACCTGCCATCCAGGATTTGTAACCATGTCAATTTTCACTTCTCCTACCACTTTATTTAAAACTGCAACGGGGCGAGTAGCAGCATACATCATATTGATACCAATACTGAAGAGAATAAGTAAAATTAACATGTGCTTTCTAAAAATCATGTTCACTTTTAGTCCTCAAACTCCACGATAATTTCAATTTCACCTGTGGGCGTCATAAATAAACCGGTTGGACTTGAATCACCCAAACTGCTTCCATCGGATGACATAGCTTGAATCTTCCAATAATAAGTTTTCTCATATTCAAGAGGAGCTGCACCAGAGGTGGGATATGTAAGTCCTGTTCCATCAATATTCTCATTTTGAAATACAATTTCAGAAAAGTCATCAGATAAAGAAACAAGAATAAAATATTTATCTGCACCACTTACTTCTGACCATGAAAACACAGGATTTAAATTTTCGATTTGAGTATCAAGTGGTACCAACAATTCAGGAGTTAAATCACCGGATAAAGTAAAGGATGCGATAGTACTGGGATCAGATAATGGATTTCCATCCTCGTCCAAGGACCGGACATGCCAATAATAAGTATTTCCGAAAACAAGAGGATCAACTCCTGCACTTGGATACTGTGCCCCAGCGTCCTGCAGTTCAGCTATTGACCACATAATTTCTGACATACCATCCGATGAAGAAACAGAAATCTCATATTTACCCACTCCATCGACCGCTTCCCAAACAAATTGAGGTGTTTGTGAAAATATCTCCTCATTCATTGGAGAAATAAGATTAACAATAAATACAGTTGACAATTGAAAAGAGGATATATCACTCCATAATCCCGCAATATTTCCATTTTGGTCCGTAACAACTGCTCTCCAATAATAGGCGGTATTAAACTCTAATGCATCACCTCCATATTGCAGGCTCGTCACTCCGGATGTAGACTCCCAACCATCTGCAAAATCTTCATTTGAACTAACCTGGATTTTGTACCCTGAAGCACCTTCCACTTCCTGCCAGCTAAATGACGGCGAGGCGGTAGATATCTCTCCAATAGGTTCGGGTAGAACCAGAGGCGGTGGTCGTTCTATTTGAAATGAACCAATGTCACTCCATGCTCCGATTGAATTTCCATCCTGATCCACAACAGTCACTCTCCAATAATAAGTCTGTCCACTTAGGAAAGGAGGATCATCCGGATATGTAAGATTTGTCATATTGACCGTAGAGCTCCAAGCACTTGACATATCATCATTTTCACTTATTTCAGCGAGATATCCCGCGGCTTCCTCAACTTCAGACCAGCTGAATTGAACATTGACTACTCCCACCTCCTCACCCACAGGGGAACCAAGTTCAACCTGGGTAAATGTGGGGGTAGTGAACGCCGATTCCGGTTTATTGCTCATTGGACTCACACTTTCATCCACAGCCTGAACACTCCATAAATAGGTAGATTCATAACTTAAAGAAGGTTCAGCAGGATAGGTCACCTCATTTGCATCGACTAAATCACTCCAGATTATATTACCATCTAGTGATACTGCCACTAAATATCCAAAAGCACCTTCTAAACCACCCCATTTTAAAACAGGTGTTGTATTTAAAACAGTAACATTCATAGGAGAAATTAACGATAATTCGTTTAGTCCTGGTGTGCTAAACATCACAATACTACTTGCATTTTCTAATTCAGCACCATCACCATTAAGAGGAGTAACTCGCCAGTAATAGGTCATGTCGAAACGTCCGACAAAAGAACTGTAATCTGTTCCACTGACAGTTTCAGAAACTACTAAATCACTTAAATCTTCAGATACGCCTACATCCAGTCTATAATTTGAAGCATTGCCCGAAGCAGCCCATTTGAAGACTGGTAATAATGATTCTGTAGATGTGTTGACCGGTTCCAATAAATCTATGGGAGCCAAAGATGTTGTTGAGAAACTTGCTGAAATACTTTGAGCATCAGGAAAAGGTGAATCCTCCTCGTTCAAGGGTGATACATTCCAATAGTATATTGTTGCATAATTCAAACTAACGGCATTATCAGGATAATTAACGTTGGGACCTTCCACAGTGGCAGTCCAGATAACCGTTGAAATTTCCTCATCCTCTGCTAAATTTACAAGATATTTTGAAATCCCTTCCACAGCTGACCATGAAAAAGATGGGATGAGTCCTGAAATCTCTTCACCAACCGGTGAATTTAATGTAGGAGGTTGAATTGGGTCCGGCGTTTGAAAGCTTGCTATTTGACTTTTGACCTCTTCTCCAAATGAATTTCCATCGGCATCCAAGGGCATAATCTGCCAGAAATATGAAAACCCCCTAGAAAGATTCATTGCATCCTGGGGATAGACTACATTTACTTCAGTTACATTTGTTCCCCATACAGAGGATGCTAATTCATCATCGGTTCCTACAGATATTGAATATTGAGAAGCTTGTGAAACAGCGTTCCATGAAAAAGTTGGTGTGAGAGTTGCCACCTGCTCTCCTAACGGTGAGTTTAATGTAGGAGGTTCAATGGATTCTGTCTGAAAGAATCCAGCCTCACTATGCTCTCCAAATGGATTTCCGTTTCCATCAATTCCCTGTACCTGCCAATAATAAGTTTTTCCCCAATCTAACACATTGTCCGGTTGTCCAATGTTCGTTCCCGAAACTATGGTTGACCAGACAATATTCGACATGTCCTGAACCAGACTTACGGAAACTTCATAAGTTGCTGAAGGTGGATCTGTAGCTCCCCAGGTAAACAGTGGACCATCCAAGATTATTGGTTTTGTTATGTTAGGTGTCTGAATTAACACTAAATTTCCAGGAATCCCGTGGATTCTACCATCTTGTAAAGCAATTACCCTGGCATAATAAACCATTCCATATTCCAACGAAGGAGCTGAACCAGGATATGTAACCGGAAAATTTGTGACCGGGTCCGAAATCCAGATAGGTTCAGATTCGTCAGCATCTGCCGTAACAATTATTTGATAAGCCTCTGCTCCGGTTACAGCAGCTGTCAAATTGAATTTTGGTTGAATTTGACCTAACACTTGTCCAACGGACAAAATAATGAACCAAAAAATCATTAACCTAATTTTATAGATTATTTCCATTAAAATGTCACTGTCATTTCAGGTTGTTCATCCGCTCCCGGTTGATTGCCGGTAGTAAATCTAAATACAGTTCCAATGTCACCAAAGGGAGCGCTTTCCTGGTACGCTTGTGCCTGCACAAAATAGATCGAGTCAAAATCTAGGTTGACATCCCCAGGGGTAAGTGTATAGGGAAGAGATGCTAAGATATCAGATTCCCACACAATTTCTGACATGTCTTCAGTTAATGCAATTCTTATACTGTAACCATCAGCATTCTCAACCATAGAAGCAAGAGAAAAAGTAGGTAAATTTGGTGTTTCATCACTGATTGATGTAGTAACAACGGGAATGGTTAAGTCCAACCCTTCAACGTTAAATAACAAGGTGCTGTAATCATTCAAATTACCCATAAGCAAATCATCACCGTCAAGCGCAACAATTTTCCAAAAATAAGAATTTCCTTCCGCTAACAAAAATTCTGAAGCATTTAATTGATAGCTATATGAATTAATTTTTACCGAAAAATCCGGATTATCTGCAGATGTATTTTCGCTGTAAAATAACTGAAATTCGAACGCAGGTATACCGGTTGGAGCTTCCCAACTGAACACTGGTGTTAATGAATTAACAGAACTTCCTTCTGATGGTGAAGAAAGAACTATAGGATCTACAGAAAAATTGAATACATCCAAATATTCATCTGCAGTACCCATGTAATTATTATTTTGATCTAAAACAATTACCTTCCAGTTATATGTTCCTCCCGGTGCAAGTGCTTGAGCATCACTGGGATATGTAAAGGTCCGGGAAGTTACATTTTGAATAAAAATTGGATTTTCAACCTGACCATCACCATCTAACGAAATTCTAAATTCATATCCACCAACCGCACCAGGACCATCCCAGGTAAATCCGGGTGTCAGTGATGATACAGATGTACCTGCACCAGGTTCCTGTAGCTGGAGAGGAGTAATGGCGAAACCAAAAACTTCTTCTGACCAGGCTCCTGGTAGTGGTTCTAACGGATTGGCTCTGACTTTCCAGTAATATTGATGAGACGGTAGCGGAATCAACGCAGGTGCATCTGCAGAATAAGTGTATGAAGAATTATTTAAGACTGCGTTCCAAATTGGGATCTCTACCAAGGGGTCTTCCCTGTCCCCAATCCAGATTTCATAATTCATTGCTCCAACAACCGGAGCCCAAGTAAATGAAGGCATGATTTCAGGTTCAATTACACCTTGTCCGGGAGATATTAATTGTGGTGATTTGCCAAATTTAAATATCCAAATTTCACTCACTGCTGGTTCAATTACATCCCAACCATATAGCCCATCCTCATTATAGGTGGATACCTGCCAAACATATTCACGACCATTGGCAAAAGGATCAGCTTCTGGAGGATATATCCAACTAATATTTTCCTGGCCACCAATGTGAGTGTGATCAATGTCCCAATCATTTGTCCAATGAGTCAGGTTTTCCATCGCCTCTTCCTAGCTCTGTCCTTCCTCAACCAAACAAATCCGAATATTGTACAAAAATTTTATACCAGAAGCTGTTCGCAATGAATACCAGGAAAATGTAGGATTTGTTACTTCAATCACACTCTCATCATCTGGAATAAATAACAGAGGAGGAACAGGAATTACAATTCTCCATTCATGGTAGAGTGTCTCAACAGGAGGAGGATCAATAAAATACAGTTCGTCTTCATCACTCCAATACTTAGCCTGCAATTCCACGATCAGTTCATAGTCTCCGGGAGGCAGTGTACCTGTGCGAGAAACAAAATCGTTGAATTCCAGACCAGAACCTATATCAACATTTAGCTCTTCGATTCGGGAATAGTCATTATTGTAAATGTTTTCACCATTATACGAGGCTAAATATCCATGGCCATTTTCTCCATCCCATTGCTTTGTACCTACTCGAGTACGTCCGGTCATTATTGTTCCAGGGGTTATGGACGAGTTTGAAATCTGTAACCTATAAACAATCCTGTATTGAATCGGAGAAGATTCATTATTAGTTACTCTTACCCAAAATATTTGCTGATCCCAACCAAATCTGGAAATCATCTGGGGATTATCATTAGGATGCAACACCATCGTAACATTCGGTATATCCTGCCCCAATAGAGAAACAGACATCAAAAATAATACTAACCATCCATAGAAAATCCACTGCCAAAATCTATATGTCTCCGTATTCATTTTTACAATATTTTGGTTATACAATTTAACCATAATCAAGCAGGAAATACCTCCCCCTCTAGTACCTTAATAATCATTAAAAGAATCAAAATCCTGCACCCCATATCCATAAAGATTCCATGTAACCGGATCGGCGTTCAAATAAACAAATCCTGGATCCAACTGTAAAATCCAATATAATGCTCCCGAACCATCATTAGCATTATTTGACAGGTTACCCTTTGTATAATATGATTTGGCCATGAGTAGTTTCACGTCATCTACATTTATGGTTACATCATTTTCAAATTCTTCGGGCATTCCGCTAGAAAATATCCAATGACCAATTTCAATCGCTAAGTTTATCTGGGAAGTATCAATGGGTATTGCATTTCCCAAATCAAAGTAGGATGCCATTAGGCCTACACTTGTACCAAAACTGTACAATACATAATACTGACTCGTAATAAAATTATCTCTTGCGATATCTGCGTTCAAAAGGCGCAAGTTACACCAACCAATTCCTGTGTGAATACTACCATAAGTTGAATGAATCAGAAGTGTATCCGTCCCGGTCTGATCATCCGCGATTTCCTTTGCTTCTTGAAATGTAGATAAAGAGACCTCATAGTCTCCATCCCTAAAGCTAGCCCAAGCTGATTCAACCAGATCAACCAGTTCAGTACCACCGTAAAAGGACAATGGGTCATCCGCTTCACAGCTTAGGACGAATATCATCATGATCATTAGGTTAATTTTAATTAGTTTTTTCATTTTTCTACCTTAGAAGGATCATTCTCCTTGTGTCCGAAAAAGTTCCTGTCCTGAGTGAATAAAAATAGATTCCACTGGCTACCCTGTTACCGTTATTATTCACACCAGTCCAAGAAACGGAATATGTCCCTGGTGACAAATTCCCATCAACCAGACTGATTACTTCTTTTCCAAGAAGATCATAAATCACAAGACTGGTGGGTACCTGATCTAATCCAGTAGAATTGTACGGAATATCGTAATCAATAGTGGTTTGTGGGATAAACGGATTTGGGTAATTCTGTTCCAGGGTAAACTCTTCAGGTAAAATAATTGGAGATCTCTCTGATCCCTGTTTAAGGACATACGTTCCAGGCCTATCAATCAAACACCAAATCTTATTTTCTGACTGTA
>CAZOUJ010000024.1:0-1310 GCA_964582955.1 uncultured bacterium | reverse complement strand
GTTTCAATCCAATCCAAAACAGACTCTGATTGAACACCAAAAGTAACACTCTCTTGATAGTGATTTCCAACGGTGGAAATATTGTACACACTCATGAGGTTTTCTTCTTGAACATCATTTACCTCCCGATGGATATACTGGAATCCATAATGATCAGGCATAGCAATTAGATAATCATTTTCTGGAAAGGCCTGTTCAGGTATATCCATAAACTCACCACTCCTCCCTAATGATACCCGTTGCGCAAGGTTTGCAAGAATTGGTTGAATTAAAAATACCTTGGTCGTATCACTGAAATTTTCGCTGGTATCTTCAGCAGAAACATGGAGAGTTAAAGAACCAGAATAATTCGTACCAAGATTGGCAAAATATGGAGCAGATTCAAGATTTTCGTTTGTACCTACGTTCAAGGTTGTGTCTATACCTTCACCGGTGATGGAAACATCGGGAGCAGTACCCAGTTCCTCTGAATGGAAGAAATAAAACTGCATGAATCCAGGGGCAATCGTGTTGTGCAAAATACCCATTTCAAATGTTGGTTCAATCTTATCCAAGATCAACATTGTGTCTGTAACACTTGTTGATACAGTATTCCCATTTATATCAGGCTGGATTGGATTCACTTCAGTTGCTGTTATTATTATTTCAGCTTCCCCAACAAACTGTGTCAATTCCTCGCCATTTAAAATATGTGAACCAAACGTCAATACGACCTTGTTTTGCTCAGTTATCTCAGCAGTGAGAAATTCAGATGGATTAAGAACCTGTAAATTATACTCAAGCAAATCACTTTCTATATCAAAAAAGATCGTGTCCAAACGGGCAACATCAATCGTATGATTGTTAACCAAACCAGTATTATGAAATACTAAAATATCTTCAATTGATGTACTAATAGTTACTGGATCATTCACCGGGTTAACTGTTAATACAAACGGTTGACTAGAGGACCAATTTTGTTGACCTCCATCATTAGCAGTGACAGAGAAAGTCTCCGATCCCCATTTGTTAAGAACTGACGATATCGTTACCTCTCCAGTATTTGAATCTATATTGACATCTGCAAAATTTACTGACACGGGACTTAGGCTATATGTCACAACTTGGTCCTGCTCATCTGAGGGAATACTGCCTGGTGTGACCGACACTGTTTCTATCGTTTCAAAATCCTCATTTGCCGTTATATCTGCACTCAAGCTGAATACCGGAGCATCATTCTCAGTGTGCACTATTAGTATAAAAGAATCGGTAGCATCGTTGATATTTTCCCCGGACTGGACATCCGCTGTTACCGTTAAGGTTTGAGATCC
>CAZOUJ010000023.1:11799-14558 GCA_964582955.1 uncultured bacterium | reverse complement strand
GATTGCTTCATGAGCTTCCTGTGCATTTTTTACTTTTGATTTATAATGGTTTGGTTTTTCCGGAAGATATTTTTCTCCAAAATTAGATTTTATCATGTTTCTTGCAGCCTGGATTGCTTCTGATGATAGCTGTAGTGAATCCGTTCTTATATATGTTATAAATCCATTTTCATATAATTGCTGTGCATTTATCATGGTTCGTTTTGCAGAGAATCTCAATTTTCTTCCTGCTGCCTGCTGAAGGGTGCTGGTTATAAATGGTGGTGGTGGATAGGCAGTTTGAGGTTTTTCTTCCTTATCAATAACTTTCCATGATCCGGAAGCCAATTCTTTAATGAGTGCCTGAGCCTGTGATTCAGACAGCACCATCACTTTATTATTTTTCAATGTTCCTGTTTCAGAATCAAAATCTTTACCTGAAGCCAGTTTCATATCAGATAAAGAAAATAAAACAGCTGGGAACATTTCATCTTTTTTTGTCAACATGTTGGCTTTTAGATCAAAATAAGTCACATCTTTGAACTTCATTCGTTGGCGTTCCCGATCAACCAGGATTTTAATTGTTGCAGATTGGACTCTCCCAGCCGAGAGCGATTTTTTCAGATTGGAAAGTGTTTTTTGAATTGATCTTCGTAATAATTCTGATATTTTATACCCCACAAGCCTGTCTATTATTCTGCGGGCTTTTTGCGCTTCAACTAGGTCATAATCCAGTCCCCGAGGATGTTGCATTCCTTCCTCAATCCCCGAGCGGGTAATCTCTGTAAATTGGATCCTCTCGATACTTGCATTTGGCACTTCCTGTGATAGATGAAAAGCAATGGCTTCACCTTCTCGGTCCGGGTCGGTGGCTAGATATATTTTTTCCGCAGATTTCGCTTTTTGCTTTAAAGATTTTATAAAATCTTTTTTATCAGGATGAACCACAAGTTTGGTAACAAAGTCATTTTCCACATCTACTGCTAATTCTTTTTCAGGCAGATCTTTAAAATGCCCCACACATGAAATGACGTCAAAATTATCCCCTAAAATATTGGAGATTGATTTTATTTTGGACGGTGATTCTACTATTACTAATGATTTTCCGGACATAATGACGGCGAATTTAATTTATTAAACGGGGAATAAAATATATTTTCGTTACATTAGTTGTTTAAAAATATTAATTCTGAAGAAATGAGATGATAGAATCAATCTCAATTGTTTGTTGGTCACCCGTACCCATATCTTTAATTGTTATTTTATTTCTTTTTAATTCTTCTTCACCTAAGATTGCAGTATGTTGAGCACCCATTTTATTTGCTTCTCTAAATTGTGATTTTATACTGCGGCGGAGGGAATCCATTTCCACTCGAAATCCAGATTGACGTAATTGGTCGGCAATGATCATTCCTGTTTTTATTGAATCCTGTAACATTGTGATAATATAAATATCACACTTATTTTTTTCGGTTTGAGGAATTTCCTCATTCAAGGCAATCAAGATCCGTTCTACTCCAGCTGCAAACCCTATTGCCGGAGTTGGTTTTCCACCCAATAACTCTACCAGATTGTCGTATCTTCCGCCACCGCAAAGAGCATTCTGCCCTCCAAGTAACTCTGATGTTATTTCAAATGTTGTTCGGCAATAGTAGTCAATCCCCCGCACTAAATGATTGTCCAGGGTATAAGGTATGTTCAAAGCATCCAGTAAATCCATAACCTCATTAAAATGGTTTTTATCATCCTCCAAGAGAAAATCAGAAATGATCGGTGCATCTTTCAGAATCTCTATTTCACGAGAGATTTTTGTATCCAGAATTCGCATGGGATTAGTATTAAGCCGTTTTTGACTTGGTTCAGACAATTGAGTTTTAAAGGGATTTAGAAATTCAATTAAAGCATCACAGAATTTTTTTCTGGATGTCCCCGACCCGATACTATTTAACTTTAATGTCAACTCCGATAAGCCAAGCCCTGATAAAAATAAATATGCTGAGGCAACAACTTCCGCATCACATTCTGGATAGGGTGAACCAATAGCTTCGATCCCAAATTGATGGAATTGCCGCTGTCGTCCTTTTTGGGGTCTTTCCCTCCGGAATAGTGAGTCAAAATAGTATAATTTTGTGAGGGGTGACTCTCTGGCTAAATTGTGCTGAATGTATGCACGGATCACAGGAGCAGTGAGTTCTGGTTTTAGTGTCAGTGATTTTCCATTTTGGTCTTCCCATGTGTACATTTCTTTGGTGACGATATCGGTATCTTCGCCTACACTACGTGCAAATAATTCTGTCTTTTCAAATGCAGGAGTTCTGATCTCACGGTATCCGTAAGTCTGAATATATTTCCGGAATGATGATTCTAAATCCTGCCATTTTTTAGATTTGTCTGGAAGAATATCTTTGGTTCCCTTAATTGCTCGTATGATATTTTGCTCCACGTTTCAGTTTCCAGTTATATCTTTAATGATTTCGTTTGTTTTTTCCTGGAATTCTTCCGGCACAAACACAAACACTTTTGAGCCGATCATATTTCCCGTTTGAATACCCAGAGCAGATGTAAGAAAATCAGCTTTTAAATAATGGGGGATTTTATTTTGTGAGAGTATATCTGCGATCATATCTGCAAATATATTTCCTAAAACGGGACCTAATTTTATCCAGGATATTTCCTTTAATGCTTTATCAACAGGTAAATTGAAGACTAAGCTCACACCACAATCTACACAAATTTCAATTCCATATTCGCAAACGCCCTCGCTTGTTAATCCGCATGCG
>CAZOUJ010000023.1:0-11789 GCA_964582955.1 uncultured bacterium | reverse complement strand
TTTCTCATGATTCAGATTCCTGAAAATTTTTCAATAATATCTTGTGTCATATCCTTGTAATTTTCAGTCCCTTTGATATATTTTGATTTACATTTTGAGCATATCATTTAAAACGCTCTACGTTCATAAAGTCCGCTTTTTTGTTCAATTTTTAAATCTCTCAATGTAGGAGATTTTACGTTGATTTTCAAATATACTCCCTGTCCAAAACCGGAAGGAGTCCAATTCAATGACAGTTCCCAGCAATGTAAATCTCTATAAACCGAGAAACTTTGACTAACCAGTTCCTTTTCAAGAACGTCAAATCGTGCTGAATATTTCACCTTCCAGTTTGGGGTGACTTGGATATCCGTGTTAGTATTGATCCAGAAGGTTTCTTTTTCTTTATCAGGATTTGATTTGTTAAGCGAATAGCTAAGATTTAGTGATGTGGACCATAGCTTTCCTGTATTATCTGATGAAAATACAGGTTCCTTTTTTTCTTCAAACAGATCAAGGTACAATTCATCCAAATCCAGAGTGTCTGTTTCAGTTTCTTCATCTTGTTGCTTTCCGGAACTCATAATATTACCGAAGAATCGAAATCCGGTAGAAATACGGGCATTAATCATTCTCGGTAATCTATTCAACTCATTGATACGTTCGTATTGACCATCTTGCCATCTCAATTGATAAAAATCATGAGTCATGGAAAGATCAAGATTCAATTTTTTACCAAGTTTTGTTCTAACTGATGAACGGAGGTTTGCCAGGTTCATGGAGTCTGCTACAAAATTATAGTTTGTGGACATATTCCAGCTGAACAGGTCAATTTTCTTTTCTTCTTCATCCTCGCCCACTTTTGCTTGGAACACATTGTTCAGAGAGAGACTCATGCTCTTTGATTTTGATTTTGGAGTGCTTCCGGCACGGGTTCCCCTAAAACGGTCATGAAGTAGAGTCTTGCCATCCGTACCCTGCTCTCTTTCAAAATAACCAAAATCGTAACCAAAAAAAGGTTCTGAAAAATCAGGAGTGTAAGAATAACCAATCGAAGGCGAAGCTACATGTCGCACTCCTTTCAAGGCACCCATTTTAATAGGGAACATGCCATAAAGTTGAGTCCTGAGATTTAGCCTGAATGATCCGGTAGTTCGTGTGAAAAAGCCTTTTGTAGGCTTATCCGGTGCGATGAGTTCGGTGCTGTCTGCATTCAGACTGGCACCATCAAATGATTCAGAAACCCAGACGTGCTTCAATGAAACACTCGGATTCAATGAAATATACTTAAAGATTTTCTGGGGAGCACTCAATCCAAAATTATGTGTAGCAACAGGATCAGATTCAGATTTAACGTACCCTTCATTTCCTTCCATTATCCATTGAAATGTAGTTGTATCTGGGACAGAGTCAGATTCAAAATAAGTCTGCATCTTATTATTGAAACTGGAAGAATAATTCCAGGAGATATTATTATACCATTTTTTCAGGTTTGATTTTTCCGGGAATAATTGACTTTGACCATGTCTAAAAGACAAGGATGGCAAAGTATTATTGGTAATATATATTTTTTGTCCCGTTTTGTATGGCTTCTGATAAAAAACTGAAGAGGAATCAATTTTTTCATCTGCCATCAGATCTCTTGTTGAAGACAGGTTAACACTTATGGAGTTCTTCCATTTTTTCCATTGTTTGCTGTAAGTGGCATTGGAGACAGCCTGCTGTTTTAATCGGACAGTTGGATCAAGACCAGTATTCCTGTTATACTCACCATTGCTGTAGTATTTTGCATTCACATTTAATTTTTGATTATTTCTCAAAGATTGGGAGTGCCTCCAGTCCAATACAAAATTAGTCCTGTTATCATCACCGATTTGAGTTATATCCTTTTGCGATGAAAGAAAGTAGAGTGTTTCCAATTTCAAATTTCCACTGTAAGAATACCTTTTATTATAACGATTGTACAGTTTGAACATGAGTCCTTGGCGGTCAGCAAAACTGAATAGGGCTTTGCTATCCCAATAAGGGTTGGGTGCCCAGTAATAACCCAATCCATCAAGAAACTGTCCCCGTGTGTTGGACTCACCATAAGTTGGCATGATCCAACCAGAGTGTCTGGCTCCATGTTGATGGGGAAAAATCGCAAAAGGAATTCCAAAGATGGGAATGCCTCCCACATAGAGGATCAATGGACGGGAAACCACTTTATCCTCGTTGATCATTTTCATCTTATCACTGGCAAAGTGAAAATGAGGAATAACTAAATCACAGGTGGTATAAATACTTTCCCGGATGTAATAAGTCCCCTCTTCACGGTTTCGTATTTCTTCACCATAATAAAAACCGTCATCCATTTTGGTGTCTCCCATAGTAATTCGACCTTTTTTAGTTTCGAGATTAAATAAGATTTCATCCCCCCTCATGGGTTCTTTCCCCCTTTCTTCCAAAGTAGGTCTAATGGGGATATCGGTTGTGTCAGAGGGGACAGTTGGCAGTGCATTTAATACATTTGATTTCATATTTAATTTCATATAACCTGCCGTCAGTTTTGTATTTTCATGGGTTATTGACGCATTTTTTTCTAGGTGAGTCAGCTCTTCTTCTGTGAGATATTGGATTTTTTTAGAAGCATAAATTATTGGTGATTCAGTTTTCTCATTGGTTGAATCAGGGATGAATGTTCCTTGTGCACCACCAGAAATTAATATTTCTTCCATATCTTCCCTGGCAAACAACATAATGATTGTATCTCCAGAGGCTTCGTTTATTCCTTTATAAATTGAATCTTCAAAAACATGATAGACCGATGATGCCATCCCTATCAGGCGGAGTGAGTCTAACTCACCACCTATGAAAAATCCATCTAAAGTTTTTCCCTGGAGATCATTTTTAGTTTCCACAGAATCTCTTTGAATCAGGCTGTCACCTACAGTTTTTCTCCATCCAAATTGAGGTGATATCATATGTGCCTTTTCAGGAATGAGAAGGGTTTTCAGTTGTTCATTTTCATAATAAAGTGAAATTTCAGTCCCACTGAGATTCCGGCCGTCATCATCAATTTCTGGATATATCTTTAGCACGGTTTTCCCTGCATCCCTATTGTAAATTGCATGCCCGCAGGTTGCAATTCTTGTCCCTTCCTCAATGATTACATTGCCAACTGCTTCATAGGATACAGCATCTGATTCAGGTTTCTTGTGGTAATGTAACGCATCAGCATTAATAGTTTGTTTCTGCTGAATCAGTGTTGCATTCCCATTGGCATATCCACTGTCTATTTCGGTCAAATAAATAACAGAATCAGCTGTGAGGTTGTAATCGCTATCCCATATATGGACATTATTGAAATTTTTTAATATATCTTCTTTAGAATAAAATAAAAGTGAATCACAGGTAAGATGCAGATCGTTTTTAACTACGTTTGTGTTTCCTGTCAATGTAGCCATTCCGGTAGCTTCATTAAATATGGCTTTTTTACAGGTTAATTCCATATCACCTTTTTTGAAAAATACGTCACCCTTAAGCTCCTGAACAGAGCCTCCTTCCACCGGTCTATTCTCGAGAATATCAGCGTGAATTAATCTCAATCTATCATCTGAAAAAAGCAGTATGGGTAGCACAATAACTATTAGACTAAAGACGAAATTATTAATGCAAATCCTAGAATTATTTATTTTCATAACGTTTTGGCCAGCATTTTTTCAGACGTTTTAAAATGAAAGATTCATATCCTTGAGAACTAGGATGATAAAACTCAGGATTTATTCCCTTGGGCAGATAATTTTCACTGATAAAATTTTCTGGGTATGAGTGAGGATATTTATAGTCTTTTCCGTAATTCATTTTTTTCATCAGATCAGTTGAGGCATTCCGCAAATGAATAGGTACATCAGGAAGATTTTTTTCTTTTGCTTTTTTTTGAGCATTTAATATGGATTTGTAGGATGCATTTGATTTTTCAGTTCCAGCAAGATAGGTTGTAACTTGAGCAAGAATAATGGCAGCTTCAGGCATTCCTATCATGTGGATAGCTTGAAAACCAGACACGGAAAGTGGTAATCCTCTGGGATCCGCGTTTCCAACATCTTCTGAGGCGAGGATCACCAGTCTTCGTGCAATGACTTCCGGCTTTTCTCCTCCTTGCAGCATGACAGCCAGCCAATAAACAGCGGCATCTGGATCACTGCCACGGACGGACTTTATAAAAGCGCTGATGACATCATAATGGTAATCTCCGGTTTTATCATAAAGTTGGGCCTGAGTCTGTAGTGCTTCTGTTAAAATTGACCTGGTAATTTTACCTTTGCCTTTCATCAATTTACAGGAAATATCTACGGTGTTTAACATTTTTCGGGCATCACCTCCGGACGCTTGGATCAGTGTATTTTTATTTTTTACAGGAAATATTAATTTCCCATTATTTAACAGGATATCATTTTCAAAAGCGTGAGATAAAATAGATTCCAGATTATCATCACTCAATGGTTTTAAAACTAAAATCTTGCATCGAGATAATAGTGGATTGATGACCTCAAAGGAGGGATTTTCCGTTGTCGCTCCAAACATCACAATTGTACCATCCTCTACGGCATGGAGAAGGGCATCCTGCTGGGATTTGCTGAATCGGTGAATTTCATCTATGAACAGGACAGTTTGTCTGCTTATGGATTTGTTTGCTTCCGCTTTTTTAATGATTTGACGAAGGTCTTTTACTCCGCTGGAAACAGCTGATAGTTCATAAAGATCTGCATCTGTATGACGGCTGATTAATCGAGCTAAAGTGGTTTTCCCTGTCCCAGGTGGGCCCCAGAAAATAAGGGAGAATAATTGTTTGTTTTCACAGAGCATTGTGATAATATTTTGTTTTCCTGTGAGATGATCCTGCCCGATAAATTCATCTAAAGACTGGGGACGTACCCTTTCAGCTAAGGGAGGCAAATGAGGGCTGAATAAGGTTTCTTTCTGTTTCACGTCTGGTGAAAATTTATTTTTGATTTGGTTGAAATGAAAGCAATGAAAAGATAAAAATATTTCACTTGATTACAGGTTGGTTGTATAAATTAGGCGAGTAATGGTTCCAAAAAATGATTGAAGTACAACATCTTACCAAAGAATTTACCCTGAACAGGAAACAGAGAAAAGAGTCAGGGAATTATCATCATCGGAAAGTAACGGCTGTAAATAAGGTTAGTTTTAAATGTGTTCCTGGGAGAATTTTTGGACTCATTGGTCCAAATGGAGCAGGGAAAACCACCATACTGAGGATGATTGCAACCATGCTTCGTCCTACATCCGGAACCATCTATGTTCAAAATGAGGATAGTGCGAAATATCCTAAAAAAATACGAGAGAACATTGGATTTTTATCAAACAACACTGGTCTCTATGACAGATTGACTGCAGAAGAGATGATAAGATATTATGCCGATTTATATGGGATTTCTCCATCAAGGTATTTCAAGAGAAGAAAAAAATTATATGCTCTGTTGGATATACATGATTTTGCACACCGCAGGATTGCAAATCTTAGTACAGGAATGAAACAGAAAGTGTCCATCGCTCGAACAATCATCCATGATCCATCTGTGGTAGTTTTTGATGAACCTACAACTGGTTTGGATGTTTTGTCATCCCGAGCTATTGTAGAATTGATTTTGGGGTGCAAGAAAGAGGGTAAAACGGTCATTTTTTCATCTCATCGGATGGCAGAAGTGGAAAACTTATGTGATGATATTGGGATTCTGCATAAAGGGCAATTATTTTTTAATGGTACTTTTGATTTGTTTAGAGAACAAATGAAATCCACCACCCTAGAGGAAGAATTCATTCGATTGACAGGAGGCTCTGCGTGAAAAAAATTGGAATTATCTTTCGGAAAGAACTGAAAGATACGCTGAGAGACCGGCGAACACTTTTTTTCATGATTTTGTTTCCTATTCTCATTATTCCACTCATTATTGGTGGAATTCCTAAAATTATGGTTAGTATGATGGAAAAGAAAATGACGGAAAGAATAAACATTGCAATCATTGGCGAAGAAAACAACCTGGAATTGGTGGAGATGTTTGGGATGGCAGATTCTATTGATGTGATTTTCAATATGGAGAGAGATTCGATTGAACAATCAATCAGAGATAAAGATATAGATGGAGCGGTCATTATTCCGGATGGATTCAGTGAAATGGTCAATTCAATGAAGACTGCCCAAATTACCATAGTGTATATTTCTTCGGATGATTTGGAAGCCGCAAAAAAACGCATGGAATCAGTGATAAATAAATATAGAGAATCAAAAATAAGTCAAAGACTCGAAATGCTGGAGATTCAATCCGAAATACTCGAACCTGTGAAAATCAACCATAGAAATATCGCCTCTGAAAAAGAAATGATTGGCAAAATAGCTGGGGGATGGCTTCCCTACATGTTTATTCTATATTGTTTTATGGGAGCAATGTATCCTGCATTAGATTTAGGAGCAGGTGAAAAGGAGAGGGGTACGATTGAGACTTTGCTTATATCTCCTGCTGGAAGGTTGGAAATATTATTGGGGAAATTTTGTGTTATTTCCCTGTCAGGATTTTTATCAGCAATATCTGGAATCATCGGGTTGTTAGTGGGATTACAGTTTATGACAGAATTACCTATGGAAATTATCACAACCATGAAGAGCATTATTGATATTAAAACCATTGCATTGATTTTATCACTGATTGTACCTGTGTCTATTTTCTTTTCCGCAGTTCTATTATCTATTTCCTTTTATGCAAAATCATTTAAGGAAGCTCAGAGTCTTGTCACCCCTATTAACATTCTTATCCTTTTTCCTGCACTCATTGGATTAATCCCCGGTGTTGAGTTGACTTGGAAAACTGCATTGATTCCCATTGTGAATATTGCCCTCGTGACAAAGGAAATTATTGCAGAAACAGTTTCCAGCGTTTTGCTTTTAGAGGTGTATGGATCCATGATCATTTTAGCTGTTGTAGGCCTGTTTTTTACCCGATGGTGGTTTAATAGGGAGGAGGTAATTTTCAGAGGATGAAAATTATTCCGCAGAACGTACAGGTAATCCATAGCCCAAACTACGGGCATATATGGATATTACTTTTCTGCATCTGCCCCATATTTTCTCAACCGGATTCACCCATGCCGGGATATACACTTTTTTCTCCCGGCGGGCCCACCCAAAATCCAGGTGATCCTTTCTATACATTTTTATTAAACACTGAGGGCGAAACTGAACATATATGGGAGAATGAATGCGGTCCTGCCAGCATGCCCTATCTATTCCCCGACAGTTCCATTTTACGCCCATGTCGTGTCCCGGAACCTACAATGTCCAATGGGGGAGTAGGAGGCAGAGTTCAACACATAACCTGGGATGGTACCATTTTGTGGGATTTTGTGTTTTCAAATGAGACCTATCAACATCATCATGATATTCAGCCGTTACCTAATGGAAATGTTCTTCTCATTGCATGGGAGAAAAAAACAGCGGAAGAAGCGTATGTCATGGGTAGACTAGAGATCAACAACCCGTTAAACGAATTCTGGGCTGAGGCAATTTTTGAAGTACAACCGGATGGGCTCAATGGAGGAATTGTTGTTTGGGAGTGGCACGTTTGGGATCACCTCATTCAGGATGTTGATCCGGAACTACCAGGCTACGGAGTGGTTGCGGAACATCCGGAATTAATCAATATAAATTATGCCACTGTGGGTACCAGTGGAGGAGGTGGAGGGGGCCAACCCCATGCCGATTGGCTGCACCTTAATGCAATTGACTATAATGCAGAATTGGACCAAATTATATTTTCTTCTCCCCGCATGAATGAATTTTATATTATCGATCACAGTACAACAACGGAAGAAGCGGCAAGTCATAACGGGGGGAATAGTGGAAAGGGAGGAGATTTTTTATACCGCTGGGGAAATCCAAGAGTATACAACAGGGGAACACAGGAAGATCAGAAAATATTTGTTATTCACGGAGTAAACTGGATTCGTCATGGACTTCCTGGATATGGAAATATTCTCTACTATGTGAATGGGAATAATCGCACTGATCCGGACCACGAGGGGCTGTATTCAACAGTTGAAGAGTTAGTAACCCCTTTAAATAATGAAGGATTATATGAAATTAACCAGGAAGAGGCTTTCGGTCCAGAATTTCCAGTTTGGATTTTTGATGATAACCAGGGATTTTATTCACAGATGCAGTCTGGAGCTTTTCGTCTTCAAAATGGGAATACACTGGTGACTGTTGCTCAGTACAGGCGAATATTTGAGGTGACCGTAAACGGAGAAATTGTGTGGGATTATACACATCCGGGATCAGAAGGGATCATACCCAGATCCCAGAAATATGAAGTTGATTATCTTTCTGGATCTATGTCTTTAACCATACCCTATTTTGATGGATGGAATTTGGTAGGACTTCCCCTGAATGTTTCCGATCCTTCACAGATTACAATTTTCCCGGGATCTGTGGAAGAAACATTATTTGGATATGATGGAACCTATTATTCGGCTGTCTCATTAACTCCCGGTTCCGGTTACTGGCTTATGTTTGAAGTTGAAACTAATATTCAAATTACAGGAACAGCAATAAACTCAGTTGAGATACAATTGTTTGGGGGATGGAATTTGATCACGGGAGTTTCTACTTCTGTTCAGTTGGAAGATATTGTTGATCCTGAAAATCTCATTATTTCAGGAACTATTTATGGTTTTCAGGAGAGCTATAATCAGGTAGAAATCATATATCCTGGAAGGGGATATTGGTTAAAGAGCAACGGGGACGGAATAATCATAGTAGAGTGATGAACAACCTTTAGAGAATTATAAAATGAAATAATTATTGCCACCGTAGCTCAGTTGGTAGAGCAGGGCTTTCGTAAAGCTCAGGTCGGAGGTTCAAGTCCTCTCGGTGGCTCAAAAGGAGAAATAGATTGTGGAACCAATTATAGACTTTTTTTCTGATCAACCTGTTTATTTAATTATCGCTGTCATTCTTGCGATTGCCATTCTGTTCAGCTTCATTAAAAAGTTAATCAAGCTTGCGATTGTTGTGGCAGCTGTATTTGTTCTATATATTGCTTACCTGATGTGGACGGGGAAGGAGGCTCCTGGTTCTTTTGAAGATGTTTCTTCAAAAGTTAAAGGTAAAGTGGAAGAAGGGCTTCAAGCCGGGAAAAAAGCCGGACAGGAACTTATAGAAAAAAGTAGAGATAAAATATTAGAGGAAGCAGAGAAAAAACTGGATAAGATTATATCCGATTAGTTCATTGTATCCAGGTATTGATGGCTGTATAAGAGTCTGTCACTTCCGAAAATATATCAAACAATGCGATCCCGAATACAAGAATAACAGCAAGAATTATAAGTACTACTACGGACATCACGATAAACATGATACCGTTTAAAAACATATATTTTCTCACATTGTCGAATGCATGTATAATGGTTTCTTCTTCCGGTTCCTGAAGGCAATAGTTGAGATACGCTGATGCATTTGTGAGCCGTGTTCCCAAAAGAATGAAAAAGACTCCCATAATAACGGTTGGGATCAGCAAGAGAAAAATTGATAGGCAATACAAAATTCCCAATACAATGTGAAAAACACCAACGACTCTACTCCACTTTGCCAATCCTGACAGAATATCAATGTTTTTCAGGGAGAGTGAGATTTCAATCTTAAGTTGTTCTGATGGTATAATTGGAGATGGTTTCAAGATTCACCTGAGCCTTTATTGGGGTTGTAAATAGATAACAACTATCATAATTATTAATATCACAATTGCCAGAAGGCGAAATGTATTTCTAGAAATTGCCTTACTATAATCTGATTCTGAACTTATTCTTGAATCTTCTACCCCATACTTTTTACGATTGTATGCCATGAGTTTCATGCTAAATATTAAAAGTCCAAATCCAAAAAGTAGTAAACCAGTAAACAAAAGAGTATTCATATAGAAAATTACCGTAGATTTACCTTATAATCAAAAGTCGGAGACAAGCATGTTTGAAGCAGATTTATTAAAGGATAAAAACATTATCATTACCGGTGGGGGTACAGGCCTTGGTAAATCCATGGGAATGAGGTTTGGTGAGTTAGGCGCTAAAATTGTTATAACCAGCCGGAAACAAGAAGTGCTGGATAAAACTGCCAAGGAGATGGAATCTGCGGGGATTTCGGTACTGCCGATAGCAGGTGATGTTAGAAATCCAGATGAGGTTGAACGTATTGTTCAAAAGGCCCAAAAGTCTTTTGGTTCCATTGATGGGCTGGTGAACAATGCTGCAGGTAATTTCATTTCACCAACGGAAAATTTAACTCCTGGTGGATTCAAAGCAGTGACGGATATTGTGTTGGGAGGAACATTTAATTTTACCCTATCTGCAGGAAAAGAAATGATACAATCGAAAAGCGGCAGTATTTTGAATATTGTGACCACCTATGCATGGACAGGAAGCGGATATGTAGTTCCTTCCGCTGCGGCTAAAGGTGGTGTTTTGGCAATGACACGCTCCTTAGGCTCTGAATGGGGAAAGTATGGTATCCGGACCAATGCAATTGCACCGGGCCCATTTCCGACAAAGGGTGCCTGGGCACGATTAGTGCCACCGGGACTTGGCATTGAAAAAAAGATGAAAAAACGAATTCCGTTAAAGAGATTTGGGGAACATATTGAATTAGCAAATCTGGCTTCGTTTATCATGAGTGACTATGCCGGCTATATTAATGGAGAGGTAATCACCATTGATGGAGGTGAATGGGTGAAAGGTGCCGGTCAATTTAATGATCTGGACAAATTACCAAAAATGGTATGGAAGACGATGAAAATGATGAGGAAGAAAAAGAAATAATTTACTGGGAAGTATTCAGAGATGCTCTGATATTTTAAATTCCCAATCCCACAAGAATTCGGGTGAGTACTTCACCAAAAACTAAATAAACTATAATCATAATTGGTATGGAAACAGCAAAAAAACCAAATGGACTCATTTGAACTGCAGGTGCGAACGGTTGTGATTTGCGATATTCATTGTACTGCTTCAGGCCTATCTTAATCATTACAAAAGAGAGTGAACAGGAGAGTAAACATAATATAAGAATGGAGAGTTGGTCTGCAACGGACAGTGAGTTCAGCCATCGGGAAAATTTCATTGTCCAATTTCTCCGAGCAAGGCTGCCCCAAATACTCCTGCAGAATCGCCCAGCTTATTTTTTGTGATGGACGTATCAATTACATCGCTGAAAACATGATCATATACGGCTTGTTTTCCATCCTCATAAAGAAAATCAATATTAGAAAGTCCTCCTCCCAAAACAATGATATCCGGATCCAGGATATTTACAATATTGGCAAGAGCCTGCCCAAAAAGATTCACAAATTCAGTTTTCCATTTTAATAATATATCCCTATATTTATCATTATTATATAGAGGGATAATATTTTCCATCTTTTTTTTCTCACCGGTTAATTCCATCCATCTTTTTTCTAATGCAGGACCGCTAATATAGGCTTCAACACATCCTTTGTTACTACAATAACACTCCCGTCCGTTCTCTACAACGACATGGTGTCCCCATTCTCCAGCAATGAAATGTCTTCCACGATGAATTTTTCCATTCAGAATGATTCCTCCACCTACTCCAGTTCCCATAATGACACCAAATATAACATTGTTACCTTTTCCCGCACCTAAGACTGCTTCTGCCAGTGCAAAACAGTTGGCATCATTCTCTAATGATACTTTTTGATCCAAACTGTTTTCCAGATCATCTTTTAGTGGTTTTCCGATAA